>CBFGXV010000565.1:0-2871 GCA_965652755.1 uncultured Chryseosolibacter sp.
CACAACAAACCACTTGTCGCTGATTGGATTTGAAACAGCATTCACACTGCACAGCACGAATTGCTGCCTTTGCTATTCTCCTTGCGAGCCTTGCGCGTTCGCGTGACGCTCCCCCTATTATACTTTTTCTTTGCGACTTCCTTGCGGCTCTGCGGCTTTGCGCGAGACTGCATTTTAATTGCATTTCTTGCGAGCTTGGCGCCTCGCGTGATGCATCGACTATCCATCTTATTGACCCCATCCAAACCATCGCCGCTTTCCCCCTTACCCACTTTTCCTCAAACCAAAAATTCGTATCTTCACCTTCCGTCATAGACCTTTTCTCTGACGAAAAACAACGCAACTAAATCAACCAGGCAAACCTTCGTTCTATGAAGCTGAAATATATAGCACTCCTCTTCATCGCATTCTCCTTCAACTCCTACGCACAAGCTCCCTTCAATCCCGACACCGTTAAAGCCGGCCAGTTCGACAACGGAAAAATGTGGACCTTCGATTTTCCTCCAGCCGATTACTTCGAGAAGACCTATGACTTCAAACCGACGCAGGAATGGTTCGACGCCGTCAGGATGTCCGCGCTGCGGTTCGCGAGCTGGTGTTCGGCGTCTTTTGTTTCCGCGGATGGACTGGTCATGACGAACCACCACTGCTCCCGCGAAGTTGCTTTGCAGGCGCAGCAAGCAGGCGAGAACTTTCTGGAGCAGGGGTTCTACGCAAAGACACTCGGCGATGAAAGAAAACTTCCTGGATTATTTGTGGATCAGCTGATGAAGATTGAAGACATCACCGACCGCGTGAGCCGGGCTTTCAACAAAGGCAAGACCGAGGTCGAAAGAACTGAACTCCGGAACGCCGAGTTCCAGGCGATCAAAGATGAGTACGAACAGAAAGAAGGCTGGGATGGGCTTGAACTCCAACCGATCACCCTATACCAGGGAGCGCGTTATTCGTTGTATGGTTTCAAGCGCTTTAACGATGTGCGTCTCGTGCTGATACCGGAACTCGCACTTGGATTTTTCGGCGGCGATTATGACAACTTCACTTATCCACGCTACTGTCTCGACTTCACATTCTTCCGCGTCTATGATGAAAGCGGAAAACCTTTCAAGCCGACTCACTACTTCAAGTTTAATCCCGACGGTGTCAAGGAGAACGAGCCCGTCTTCGTGATCGGAAATCCCGGAAGCACCAATCGCCAGGCAACAGTCGCGATGCTGGAATATTTCCGCGACGTGTCGTATCCTACGATCGTGGATGTGTTCGGATCACGTGCGCAAATATTGCATAAATACAACGAGACCGCGAAGAATGATAGTATCCTGAATGTGATATTCGGGTTCGAGAATACTATAAAGGCGTACAAGGGACAATTGAACGGACTTCTCAATCCGTATATCCTTGCTCGCCGGAAAGCTTTCGAGAAGGATTTTCAAAGTGCAGTAAGTAAGCAGACTAAGACTCGTCCTGAGGACAAAGGAAAGTCGCCGCTTGCCCTTTGGGATGACATCGCGAAAACACAGGCCGAGATCAAAAAAACGTATCACAATCGCATTCTCTTCTCACCGAACCTGGATGTCAACTCCACTGCCTTTGATCTCGCTATATCTATGAATATCTATGGCAGGGTACAGCCCGTTGATCCTAAGCGCAGCAAGGCTCTTCATGCTTTCCTCGCGGAGGAACACACGGTCAACAAGGAACTTGAAGCCCAGTTACTGAGTGCACATATCAAAGATGCCAGCAAGTATTTTGGAATCAACGATCCATACGTGAGCGCGGCGCTTCGTCATGGCAACCCGGACGCCGCAGCAAAGAGCTTGATCGCTAAAACAAAGATATACGACCTCACATTCAGGAAGGAATTGCTTGAGAAGGGACCGAAGGCAATCGCGCAGTCCAATGACCCGCTTCTCGTCCTCACCAGGATGGCGGCGGAAAGAGAAGAATCCGCCGTAGAAAAATTGAGAACCCTCAATGCGCGAATGAGTTCGCTTCGAAGCTCGCTCGGCTTGAAGTTATTTGATGTGTATGGTTTGCGCATCCCTCCGGATGCAACGTTCTCCCTGAGGATAGCCGACGGCCGCGTGAAGCCTTATAACTACAACGGAACCCAAGCGCCCATCTACACCACCTTCTACGGACTCTACGACCGATATTATTCTTTCCAGGGAGAATACCCCTGGGCGCTACCAGACAAATGGATGAAGGCCCCTCCGGAGCTGTTGAAAGAACCCATGAATTTTGTATCCACCAACGACATCATCGGCGGTAACTCTGGCAGTCCCATCATCAACCGCAACCGCGAAGTTGTAGGCCTGATCTTCGACGGCAACATGGAAAGCCTTCCCGGCGATTACATTTACCTGCCAGAATCCGCGCGTTCCGTATCCGTACACGCCGGCGGTATCGTTGCATCCTTGAGATACATTTACAATGCCGAACGTATTGCGGAGGAATTGTTGAAGTAGTCAACCTCATTCGCCGCAGGCGAATGTTTCTTTTTACCCACAGCCGCGCACGTCATTGCGAGACGCCAACAATATGTAGCGCGGAGGCGAATATTTTCGTTGTGGTTAAAAAATCTATCGAAGGCGGCGTCGAAGCAATCCCCGGACTATGGAATGCGCTAACCGAGCACCTGCGCCCTTTGCGATAACATGCAGCAGTCACTGTGGATGACTGGTGCAATAAACCGACAAAGACGAGAAGGTTTATAAACGATAGCATGTATCATTCAAAACCCGTAATTTGCGCATCACTATGACTTCTCTGCGAAAATCAGTTCTCCTTGTTCTCATCTCCATCCTGACGCTGGTCTCCTGCTCAAAGATGAAAGATTCTAACGCCTCGGACAGCAGCCAGACCGTTGAA
>CBFGXV010000566.1:0-2871 GCA_965652755.1 uncultured Chryseosolibacter sp.
GAGTTCTATTTTTCCACCTTTGGCGGAGACCTCAGGTTCAAGCGGGTAGTTGAACCATGGTTCCATACGGTTCGAATAAAGGAAGTCGTAGTAGGTTTGTGTCAGCTTTTCAACTTCCGGGTCGTTAGATGATTTGTTGTAAAAACCCGCCAGCCAACCCTTGGAAGTATTCATATAGGTGATCAGATGACTCTCGTCGGGAAGCGAGAAATTATAGACCTCCAATTCTATCTTGATTGTTTCGAGTAGTTTTCCATGTTGCGTGACGCGGATGTTACCTGTGTAAATCCCTGCGGGCGTCTGAGAAGGAACAGATACATTAACCCAGATAGGGCGGTTAGCAACCACTGCGTACTGAGCATCCATGGTGAAAGGTTTCTTGAGCGGAGCAAGCGCATCGGGCCAATATCCTGTCGCGCCTACGGGACTTGATTTTGCGTAGAGCATAATATAATGTTCCAGGAAAAGGGCGATATGGTCTTTCGAAATTGCCTTGCCTTCTTTCGATCTGAGATCCGATGCTTCTACGAAGAATCCACCTGCTGCCTTTGGCCGGCGACCCGCTGGTATTGGCGTTGTGATGATGACCTGAAACGGCACATGCTCATTGCCGGCGCCTGATACTCGGATGGTTTTTTCTTCTTTCGACCATACAAGGTTGCTGTTCTCGACACGATCGTCCGGCCGCACTTTCTGCTCGGCGGGAGCGCCCCAAACGATTACCTGCTGATCGACGTCAACCTTGGTCTGATCGCCGGCGGCGCCCGACTTCGAGATCTGGGCGTTGACATTTCCCGCGGCCATCAGCGCAACCAAAAAATATAAGAGTTTGTGGGAATCATTCCTGAAAAGACAAGTTGCTGCCGATGTTCGAATGATTTGGCAGAGGATAAAAAGAACATTCATGGAATCTGGGTTTTGCGAGCCTTGACGCTTCCGTCCCTCGTGACTTACAGAAAGGAGTTGCCTTCTAAGAACGAAGCAGTTTTCTAAATTTAACAAAGGATTTGCGCCGGCAACACATCGCGGCAGAAAATTATGATTTCTATAACTTTAATGTTCCTGACAAGCGCTCCGTTGTAATGAACCCTCTTTAAGATCATGCAAAATTTTACCGTCGATATAAATCCTTGACCGACCAACACTACAATGGACGAACGCCGATCCATATTTCGAAAACTCCAGGGTAATTGAGCATATCTGTTTGAAGTGAATTGTTCTCTTTTTAAGCGACTCTCTTTTTGGGATTTTTTAGAATGTTTGGAAAAGAAAGAAAATTAAAACTTATATTCGACAAACGACAAGTTCTTATAAGACTCACGCCATAACGTTACAACCGTAGCGGCTGACGTATCTGCATCTTGATTATTGTCGTGAAAATAACCTACCCTTAATCAAAATTCTATGGCGAGAAATTTACTTTACTTTAGTACTGGGCGAAAGACTGAAGCTTCAATTGCGCGTACATGGTGTTTATTCATTGTGGCATTATGCGCGTTCGCGGTGCCGGTGTATGCTTCAGGCCCAGGTTCTGCAATGTCGGTCAGGGACGACGGGGCATTTGCTTTTGCAGTATCCGGCAAAGTCACCTCAGATAACGGACAACCGCTTCCCGGAGTCAGCGTTATTGAAAAAGGCACGAGCAATGGAACGGTTACTGACACTGAGGGCAGTTATTCGTTTTCGGTGAGTAGCGAGAATGTGACCCTGGTGTTCTCCTTCATAGGGTACACGAGCCAGGAAGTCTCCGTGGGCGGCCGATCCACTATAGATATCTCCATGGTCGAGGATGTAGTGGCCCTTGGGGAAGTAGTTGTGGTGGGATACGGAACCCAGAAAAAAACCGATCTCACAGGAGCGGTCAGTTCGATCAAAGTGGATGACATCGCGCAGTTTCCGACCGCACGTGTAGACCAGGCGTTGCAGGGGCGGTCTTCCGGTGTTTATGTGCTGAATACCGATGGTTCTCCCGGTGGTAACACGATGATCAGGATCCGCGGGCTGAACTCCATCAACGGTGGAAATGAACCGCTGGTCGTGATCGACGGTCTTCAGGGCGGCAACCTGAACTCTCTTAATCCGCAGGATATTGCCTCGATGGAGATCCTCAAAGATGCATCAGCGACAGCCATCTACGGCTCACGTGGCGCTAATGGTGTAATCCTCGTTACTACGAAACTTGGTAAAATAGGAAAACCGGTGATCGACGCCGGATACAACATCGGCTTTCAAAAACTCGCAAGGAAGTTGCCGGTGATGGACGCCGCAACTTTTGCGCGCCAGTACAACAAATACAGGATGACCAACACCGGTGGAGGCAACGTTCCTACACCAGCTTTCACTGACGCGCAGATTGCCGAGTGGGAGCGGACCGGCGGGACTGACTGGCAGGATGAAGTGTACGAAACCGGTGTCATGCAGAACTACCAGCTCGCTATCAGCGGTGCAACAGACAAGCTTAAGTACATGGTATCCGGTAATTATCTGGATCACCATGGTATCATGCTGAACTCATACTATACGCGCGCGTCTCTCAGAACCAATCTCGCGGCGGATATCACCGACTGGGTTGACTTCGGCCTTAACTATAACTTTACGAGAGAGAAATATGAATCTCCCTCTTTTAAGGAAGAAGTAGGTTGGCCATCACAGGTAGTCAATACCTCCGTACGTTGGGCGCCAACCGAACCCGTTTATGACGCGGACGGAAATTATTGGAGACATACCCCGGGCTATGGCGCCAGCGATACATGGAATCCCATGGCCGGCGCTGTAGAGCCGGTCATTGATAATCCAACTTTCCGGAACAACGTAAATCTCTTCCTGAATTTTGATCTTTTGAAGGGCTTGAGTTTGCGCATCACCGGTGGA
>CBFGXV010000567.1:0-2869 GCA_965652755.1 uncultured Chryseosolibacter sp.
CCAGGGCCATCAGGGACTTGAGGAAACCATGTCGTTTGTAGTATCTTCCGATGCGCCGTGTTGTCCTCTTGATCAAAGAGCCCCGTCTTTCATTCATATCTGATATGTGTAAAAATAATGTTCCTTCGTCACAAAAATTCGCAACCTTGCCGGCGCAGGATTATCCCCGCGATGAAACGCCGGTAAATTCCTTAAACGCTGGTTTGCATATGACATTGTACGAGAACCAAAAACGCGCGGAGCTTGAAGTCTGGAAGCAGCGGATGCAAAAACGTCCCTCGTTTACAAACCAGCTCGCAAAGCGGTTTCAAACAAGAATTAACCGCGTAATCCCCGAAAAGATTCATATGGCAATGACCACAGCCATCAAACAAATGACCCGGGGTGTCCTCTTCGGGGCCGGGTTCACCACCCGAACCCCGGTCAAACCGGAGTCTCTGGAGTCATGCGAGGCAAGGGTCCTGGAGCGGATCAAATTTTATCGGAATACAGCTGCTGCTGAAGGCGCGATCACAGGGGCAGGTGGAATATTGTTGGGACTTGCAGACTTTCCGCTGTGGCTGACACTGAAGATGAAGATGCTGTTCGAAGTCGCCGCACTTTACGGATTCGACACATCGCGCTACCAGGAGCGCGTGTATATGCTGCACATCTTTGAATTATGCTTTTCCAGCGCCGCTCATCGCAACAAGATCTTTCAGATCCTTGCCAACTGGGAGCAACACGAGCATACGTTACCTTCTGATATAAATGAATTCGACTGGAGAAATTTTCAACAGGAATACCGCGACTATATCGACATCGCCAAGCTTCTGCAATTGATCCCGGGCATCGGTGCAGCGGTGGGCGCCGTCGTCAATCACAGGTTAACTACCCGTCTCGGTGAAACGGCGATGAATGCGTACAGGATGCGGTGGTCTTCTCTCAAAGGATTGCATGAAGGACAGGGCAAGTTAGATGAATGACCCTCGCGGAATCCACTCAAGCTTAAAAAACAAGAAAGGTCCGTTGTCCGGACCCTCCTGTTGACACTGAATTTGTCCTTATGGCATTGCTGCGGTACCCCAATAGGAATCCACATCGCCATAATAGCTGTGATCGTTTGTGTCTGGCCAATGATCTTTGTCAAAGCCAGGTGACATACGAAGGTAGTCCTTGTCGCGGCTCACCATGAACACACGACGTTCAGGAACGACCCGCAGCTCATTAAAAGGGATAGCGAATAATTTTCCGCCTATTCCGAGGAATGAGCCATACTCTATGACAGCGTACTCCACACGGCCCGTCCGGATGTTGATCATCAGGTTGTCTATTGTTCCGAGATCCTCACCCTGTGCATTCTCCACTTTGTCGCCGATGATTGACGTAGCTGTAAGCCTTTCAAGAGGACGGTTCGCATCAGGTCCTTCCAGATTCCGGCCCGTGCGATTGTCGGCCTCATACGTTTTCCCAACCATATCCATATTCCCTCCTTTTTTGGTTTCTTTAAGGGATAGAGGCCAAAAAAAGCATTCCCGAATCCGTGGCTATTTTCCTCGCGCGTGAAAAACTTTCTACATTGAGGGATCTCTAAAAAGTGCATCACAATAAAACTCCTTTTTAACCGACTACAGGTTTGGCGAAGTCACTCTACCTCCATGAAGAAAAAATCAAAGATTACCATAGGTCATGTATTCAAGACGATCATCTGGCCAAGACGGAAAATAGTGTTTGTCGGATTGGTTCTTATTGTGATAAGCCGGCTTGCGGGCCTGGTTCTGCCCGGGGCAACCAAGTATCTGATGGATGATGTCATTGCAGACAAGAATCTGATCATGTTAAAATATCTGTTGATTGCTGTCGTCGCCGCTGTTACGGTCCAGGCTGCGACGTCTTATCTACTGACCAAAATTCTCAGCGTCGAGGCGCAACGTCTGATCTCCATTTTGCGGGCGCAGGTCCAGAAAAAAATACTGCGGTTGCCCGTTCGCTTTTTTGACAATGCAAAGTCCGGCGCCCTTGTCTCCCGTATTATGACGGATGTCGAAGGAGTGCGAAACCTGGTTGGAACCGGGCTGGTCCAGCTCGTCGGGGGCTTGCTCACCTCGATTATTTCACTCATCCTCCTGATCCGGATCAGTCCGATGATGACATTGTACGTGCTTGTCCCTGTTGGAATTTTCGGTCTGATCTCGGCAAAAGCGTTTGCCTTTATTCGTCCGATCTTCCGCGAGCGCGGCGTTATCAATGCGGAAGTCACCGGACGGTTAACAGAAACGCTGAATGGTATCCGCGTTATCAAAGGGTTTAACGCCGAGAATCAGGAGATAAGGACCTTTGAAAAAGGGGTAGAAAGACTTTTTCTCAATGTCAGGAAAAGTCTGACATCAACAAGTCTTGTAACCAGTTCCGCCACCTTCCTCCTCGGCCTTGCAACGACTGGCATAATGGGCATCGGGAGCTATATGATCATGGAAGGCGACATGACATTCGGCGATTTCTTTTCCTTCACGTTATATCTCGGATTCATGATCGCGCCGATCGTGCAGATGAGTAACATCGGCAGTCAACTTACCGAGGCTTTCGCGGGGCTTGATCGCACGGAAGAGATCATGAACATGTCGCCGGAAGACGACGGCTCTGTCCGGATGCTTCACATTGGCAACATAAGGGGTGAAGTAGAATTCAAGGACGTTTCATTTGCCTACGAGCACGGGAAAGAAGTGCTGCACAATATCAATTTCGCTGCGCGCGAGGGTTCGGTCACGGCGCTTGTAGGGACATCCGGATCCGGAAAATCAACCATCGACGGACTTGTGGCGACATACCTTACGCCAATCAGTGGAGTTATTACCTTCGACGGCGTGGATCTTTCAAAGATCAATCTCGA
>CBFGXV010000568.1:0-2862 GCA_965652755.1 uncultured Chryseosolibacter sp.
TTTGGCGTGTTGATGTGTTAATGTGTTAATGTGTTAATGTGTTAATGTGTTAATGTTGGCGTGTTTCATAAAATCAAAGAGCTCGAAAAATTATAGATAGTTTTGTGATACATCATAAGTCGATGTCTCATCGAATATAATAGCGGACTGTTTGAGTAGAATTATTCTTGCGACGGCCGTTGCATTCAAGGTCCTTCCGTGTCCAGGTGCTGACCGATTAATGTTAACTGGTGCCGTCCGTAGGGATGCCGCTCCACAAAATTTATTCAAGACAATTGGCTAGAACAAGCGCATTTCGAATGCTATTGTTAAACAATATCATTATTTTTATAGTATCATTTTTAATATTTATGAAACAAAATACATACAGAGTTCTATTGAATAAGGAACCCGAAGGCGGTTATACCGCCCAGGTTCCGATGCTTCCGGGCTGTGTTACCTATGGTGAAAGTTTGGAAGAAGCTGTTGTGAACGTCAAGGAAGCGATTGAACTCTATATTGAGAGCCTGCGTGCTCATAACGAACCCGTGCCGACCGAGGAAAATACGTTTGAGTATTCCATCTCTGTATCCGCGTGACAAAAACGCCCTCCTATGCTCCGAAAGAGATCATAAAATTTCTTGAAAGAAAGGGTTTATTCTGGACAGAACGAAAGGAAGTCATTGTATCTACAGGACGCCTGATGGCTCAAAAAGAGTAGTTGTTTCCTTTACACAACCGCGACCTTCCTAAAGGAACGTTTTATTCCATTCTAAGGCAGGCAGGGATTGAAAAGAAAGATTTGTCTTAATCTCTCAGAGTTCGTCGTATATATTTCGAACATATCGGGCAATTTTCCCATATGTGTCCGCGGGCAGGGCAGTATTTACGTCCGAAGTAGATGATTTGAAGATGGACTTTGTCCCATTTATTTTCCGGGATGAGTCGTTTGAGGTCTCTTTCGGTTTGTTCAACACTCTTACCGTTCGATAGCCCCCACCGGTATGCAAGCCGGTGGATGTGTGTATCAACCGGGAACGCAGGCATGCCGAAGATCTGCGTCATCACAACAGATGCCGTCTTATGTCCTACCCCGGGCAATTCTTCCAGCGCTTCGAAATTATCCGGGACTTTCCCATTGTATTTTTCCACCAGTATCTGCGATAGTTTGCTGATGGCTTTCGATTTTGCGGGAGACAATCCGCAGGGTTTGATGATCGCGCGGATCTCATCCGCAGGTATCTTTGCCATGTCGAAAGGGTTGTCTGCAAGGCTGAACAGCTCAGGAGTGGTCTTGTTTACGCGCTCGTCCGTGCATTGCGCCGAGAGGACCACAGCGACTAACAGCGTAAACGCGTCTTTATGATCCAGTGGAATGTCGGGATCCGGAAAATATTTGTTCAGGATCGATAAGATGTCGTTGACTTTTTCCGACTTCGTCATCTTGAATTCCCATTAAGCAAGGCGGTCATGACACTTCATCACGGGTACAGCAGATATTCCTGACGCATGGCGCGATAAGCCTCGAGGTCTTTCTGCCATGTCGCTTTGATCTGATCTTCGGTAAGCCCTCTTCTAATCTGCTCTTTCAGCACGGGAGTACCAGCAAGCCTGTCAAACGATCCGATAAAGAATTTGTCCTTGTCGGGATACCTGTTATAGAAATCAAGAAGGTACTTCAGATCGATGCGCCGTTCAACAGGAACATTTCGCAGATCGAGGCCGTAACATACTTTGCCATTTTGCGGGGGATCATTAGACATGCCGGGCATCGGCCGCGGTGTAAAAGTGAATGGCATGTCCTTGAATTCCGGATTGCCAATGATCAGAAAAGGAGTTTCTGTACCTCTGCCCACGCTCACAACCGTCCCCTCAAAAAGACAAAGTGAAGGGTATAGCCTCACCGCCTGATCATTCGGTAGATTGGGAGATGGTTTAACGGGCAATGAATACGAGTCGTCGTGTTTCCAGTTCTTTAATTTAATGACTTCGACATCGCATTTCACTCCCTTCTCAAGCCACCCTTCACCATTGATCATGCCGGCAAGTTCCCCTACTGTTAAACCATGGACAATGGGTATCGGGTGCATGCCCACAAATGTTTTCAGTTCGGGTACGCGCATTGGACCGTCGACATAACTACCGTTGGGATTCGGGCGATCGAGTATGATCATTTTTTTGTTCTGTTCAGCGCAGGCCTCCATCACATAGTGCATGGTGCTGATGTAGGTGTAGAACCGCGTACCAACATCCTGAATGTCAAAGATCACAACGTCGACATCGGCAAGTTGTTCAGGTGTAGGCTTTCGGTTCGTTCCGTAGAGGGAAACGATCGCCAGGCCGGTTTTTGCGTCGACGCCATCATTGATCTTTTCTCCATCCGCAGCTGCTCCGCGGAAGCCGTGTTCCGGGGCAAAAACTTTCTTTATGCTTATTCCCGAAGAGATCAGTGTATCCGTGATGTGCGTACGCCCGATGAGAGAAGTATGATTTACAACGAGGGCAACGCGCTTGCTCTTTAATTTCGGCAAAAGCACATCGAGCTGGTCGGCGCCAAGCACCACGCCCTCTGCCGGCGGGCTATTGTGCGCGTTATCAGTCTGCGTTCCGGTCGCCGGTGGTTTCGGGCTGCACTGGATCAACAGCATCACGAGGCTTATCCGCAGAACGGTGTTTATATTTTTCATAATTTTCACGCAAGTCAGGGTACTTATTCAGTTATCAGTTAATTTGCACAGAACATCGCGACCCAAAAGTTAAGAAAAATTGAATCTATCCTACTTTATATCCAAAAGAATTAGCAGAGGGTACCAGGAAGGATTCTCATCGACGATTCACAGCATCGCTATCATCAGCATCGCCATCGGTCTGGCGGCTTCCATT
>CBFGXV010000569.1:0-2856 GCA_965652755.1 uncultured Chryseosolibacter sp.
CGTTGCCGACAATTATTTTGCCGCACTGAACTCTGCGGTCTTCACTGACGGATCGTTCTGTTATATTCCGAAAGGGGTTCGTTGCCCGATGGAACTTTCGACGTACTTCCGCATCAACGCGGCTAACACGGGGCAGTTCGAAAGAACCTTGATCGTTGCAGACGAAGGATCCTATGTTAGCTACCTCGAGGGCTGCACTGCCCCGATGCGGGATGAGAATCAGCTTCACGCTGCAGTGGTGGAGATATATGCGATGAAAGATGCGCAGGTAAAATATTCTACCGTCCAGAACTGGTATCCGGGCGACAAGAACGGTGTTGGTGGAATATACAATTTTGTGACAAAGCGCGGTCTGTGTGCCGGTGACGGTTCAAAGATCTCCTGGACGCAGGTCGAAACAGGTTCGGCGATCACATGGAAATATCCGTCGTGCATTCTGAAAGGTGATAATTCCGTCGGCGAATTCTATTCGGTTGCTGTGACTAATAACTATCAGCAGGCCGATACAGGGACAAAAATGATCCACATCGGCAAGAACACGAAGTCGAGGATCGTTTCAAAAGGTATTTCCGCGGGTCATTCACAGAATAGCTATCGCGGCCACGTACAGATCATGAAGCGCGCTTCTAACGCACGGAATTTCTCGCAGTGCGATTCGCTGCTGATGGGTGACAAGTGCGGCGCGCACACCTTCCCTTACATCGACGTCGAAAATAATACGGCGAAGATCGAGCACGAAGCGACAACATCGAAGATCGGAGAAGATCAGATCTTCTATTGTCTGCAGCGCGGTATCGATGAGGAATCGGCTGTTGCACTGATCGTCAACGGATACGCCAAGGAAGTACTGAATCAGCTTCCCATGGAGTTCGCTGTTGAAGCGCAGAAATTGCTCGCACTCACACTGGAAGGAAGCGTCGGATAAACTTTTGAATTTCAAGTTGAAGGCCGCTGCGTCTTCAATCTTGCAAACTAAAACCTTAAACTATTTACATGTTAAGCATCAAGAATCTACAGGCAAGAATCGAAGATAACCAGATCCTGAATGGCATCAACCTCGAAGTAAAAGCGGGCGAAGTTCACGCCATCATGGGACCGAACGGCTCCGGCAAAAGCACACTTGCTTCCGTCCTGGCAGGCCGCGAAGAATTTGAAGTGACCGACGGAACCGTCGACTTTCTCGGAAAGGATCTTCTGGCGATGGCACCTGAAGAGAGATCCAGGGAAGGTGTCTTTATGGCCTTTCAGTATCCGGTAGAGATTCCCGGGGTCAGCACAATCAACTTTATGAAAACAGCCGTGAACCAGATCCGCGTACACCGCGGACAACAGCCACTCGATGCTGTTTCGTTTCTCGGACTGATGAAGGAGCGGATGAAGCTTGTGGAAATAGATCAATCATTACTCAACCGCGCGTTGAACGAAGGTTTTTCAGGGGGTGAAAAGAAACGCAATGAGATCTTTCAAATGGCGATGCTCGAACCGAAACTGGCCATTCTCGATGAAACCGACTCTGGTCTGGACATCGATGCACTTCGTATCGTCTCCAATGGCGTAAATAAACTGCGCACAAAAGACAATGCGGTGATCGTCGTCACCCATTATCAGCGTTTGCTCGAGTACATCGTCCCCGATTTTGTTCACGTATTGTACAAAGGGAAAATCGTTAAATCCGGAACCAAGGATCTGGCCCTGGAGCTGGAAGCAAAAGGGTACGACTGGATCAAGGATGAGGTGATGATTGGTTGATATGGTCGATGGTCGTTGGTCAATAGTGAATAGATAACAGCGTTGAGTCATCAGCGCAGTGCGAATAACAAACTGAAATGAGTCTAACAACAACGGATAAAAATATCACTTCGGAGGTTTCTTCATTCATCCAGCGCAGGATGCAAAACATTTCTGATCCGATCAGGAACAGTGCGCTGGAAAGTTTTCAGCAGCTTGGACTGCCGGCAAACAAACATGAAGAGTACAAGTACACGCCGATCACCCGCGAACTTGAAAAGAATTTCACATTTCAGAACGTGGCGACCGGGCCACTGATCAAGGATGTGCGGGAATATTTCATTCCTGAGGTCAAAGCCAACGTGCTCGTATTCCTCAACGGCGTTTATTCCACGGAGCATTCGCGTATCGTGTCACCTTCATCACAGTTGTCTGTCACCAATCTCGCCGAAGCTCTGGACGGGAAGGACGTGCTCGCAACCCAACACTACAACCAGCATGTCAACGCAAAGACCGATGCCTTTGCGGCCTGGAACACTGCCGACTGGAAAGCCGGGGTTTACATTAACGTTCCCGATAAAGCGGTTGTTGAAACACCGATCATCATCTATTACATCAACGATACAACGTCCGGAGAAGTAGTCGTTACGAACCGCAACCTGATCGTGACGGGGCGCAGCAGCGAAGTTACGATCGTTGAAAAATTCAACTCTGCTGGGGGTGGCAACCATTTTACGAATCTCGTGAACGAGATCGTCGTTGCTGAAAACGCCAGACTGGACTTTTACAGTATCCAGAATGACAAGGGCAACCGTTACCAGTTCTCGCATACGGATATCCACCAAAGGAATTCAAGCCGGGTCAACACCTACACTTTCAACCTGCAGGGTAAACTTCTGCGCAATAACCTTCACCTCATTATTGATGGAGAGGGGATTGAATCGCACATGTACGGGCTCTACCTCCTGGCCGGCAACACCCTTGCTGACAACCATACCGTCGTAGATCATAAAAAACCTAATTCCCTGACGAACGAACTCTACAAGGGCATCATGGATGAAAATTCGCGTGGTGTTTTTAATGGAAAGATCTACGTAAGACCGCAAGCCCAGAAAACAAATGCTTTCC
>CBFGXV010000570.1:0-2854 GCA_965652755.1 uncultured Chryseosolibacter sp.
CGGCAAGACATTGAACAAGCCAACACATTTTCAGGAAAGAGCCGGAAAGTTTTGAGATACCAGGACAGATATGTTACGCAGAGAACTTAAAGAACTATTACACAGCGGTACGGTGATACCTGCTCATCCGCTGGCATTGGATGCGCACCGGAAGATCGATGAAAAACGTCAGCGCCGTTTAACCCAATACTACATGGCATGTGGCACGGGCGGAGTTGCGGTTGGTGTGCACACTACCCAGTTCGAGATCCGCGACCCGCAATTCAATCTTTACGATCGCGTGCTGGAGCTTGCCGCCGATGAAATCAAGTCGGCCGGACTGACGCGTCCTTTTATCAAAGTAGCCGGCATCGTCGGGCCAACAAAACAGGCGATCTCCGAGGCGGAGACAGCCGTCAGGCTCGGTTATGATATCGGGTTACTCAGCATGGGCGGATTAAAGGATTGGACTGAAGAACAGATCCTCGAACGGGTGCGCGCCGTTGCCGGCGTCATCCCGGTCTTTGGTTTTTATCTTCAGCCGAGTGTCGGTGGAAGAATATTTACCTATGATTTTTGGTTGAAGTTTGCACGCATTGCAAATGTTCAGGCTATCAAGGTCGCTGCCTTCAATCGCTACCAGACGCTGGATGTCGTTCGCGCTGTTTGTAATTCAGGGCGTCATAAGGAGATTGCGCTGTACACTGGTAATGACGACAATATTGTTGCGGATCTGCTGACGACGTACAGATTTCAGGCAGGTGGGGAAGTGATTGAAAAGGAATTTGTGGGAGGACTGCTTGGACATTGGGCTGTCTGGACCAGAAAGGCCGTGGAGCTCCTTGAAGACGTTAAACGTTGTAAGGCCAACGGCAGGGCTGGTGTCAACGAACTTCTCACCAGAGGCGTTGAGGTTACTGACATGAACGCTGCAATATTCGATCCTGCGCATAGCTTCCACGGATGTATCCCGGGTATCCATGAAGTGCTGCGCCGCCAGGGATTTCTCGAAGGCAGATGGTGCCTCAACCCCAACGAAGAACTGTCCCCCGGACAGATGGAAGAAATAGACCGCGTTTGCAAAGCTTATCCACACCTTATAGACGATGCGTTTGTCGGCGAGCTGCTCGGCGAGAAACTTGTGAGGATCTGAGTTCAAACACTCAGTTGTGCGTGAATAAGCGGAGATTCGCGTCGGTTTTTCCGCCTTCGTCTCAGTGAGTGGCGTTCCACCTGTAAAATATTTTTTGACGCGTTTTGTGATGACAGGCGTCTTCCGTTTTCAGATGGCAAATGAAGGGGGAAAGCGGAGCGGGGCCTGCAGCAGGGCGGTAGCGGCATGGATTTTCCCATTTTATTTGTGATATTTCGGGTACGTACACGTTAAACTTCAGAGATATTTTTGGATATTTAAATTCCCGATACATATAGAGTCCGATACCACTGATCGGTCTTCGCGGGCAATGATCAAACCTGTATACCATGAAAAAAACATTTGACCGACGCAATTTTCTCAAATCGACAGCCGTGGCCGGCATTGGCCTCGGAATGAATTTTTCTTCCGGCGCTGCATTTGCACAGCCACCATCACCGCAGGTTCAGAAAGGCAAACGCGTAGGTATCATCGGGCTCGATACATCCCACAGCGTTGCGTTCACAAAAACATTTAACGCCGAAGACGCAGGTCCTGAGTACGGCGGATACAAGGTGGTCGCTGCTTATCCAAAAGGCAGTAACGACATCGAATCCAGTGTAAAAAGAATTCCGGGTTACATCGAAGACGTGAAGAAGCTCGGCGTGACGATCGTCGATTCGATCAAGGATCTGTTGCGAGAAGTGGACGTTGTTCTTCTTGAGACCAACGATGGACGACTGCACCTCGAACAGGCCATTCCGGTATTCAAAGCTGGAAAAACAGTCTTTATAGACAAACCGATCGCTGCCTCGTTACCCGATGCCATTGCGATTTTTAACGAGGCGAAGAGATACAAGATTCCCGTGTTCTCGGCTTCGTCACTGCGTTATGCGCCAACCGTTCAGGCCATTGCGCAGGGCAAGGCGGGAAATATTCTCGGCGCTGATGTATTTAGTCCGGCGCATCTCGAAAAGACGCACATGGACTTTTCATGGTATGGTATACATGGTGTGGAAATGCTCTATACCCTCATGGGCACGGGCTGCAAGAGTGTATCCCGAACGCACACGGAGGACGCCGATGTTGTCGTAGGACTTTGGAACGACAACCGCATTGGCACTTTCCGCGGGATCCGTTATAAGAAATCCGGCTACGGCGGACAGGTATACGGCGAGACATCCATCGAACCGCTCGATGGTGCCGGAGGATATAATCCCCTCCTTGTAGAAGTTGTAAAATTCTTCCAGACCAACCAGGCGCCGGTGAAGCCTGAGGAGACGCTCGAGATATTTGCTTTTATGGAAGCGGCCGACGAGAGCAAACGCCAGGGCGGCAAAGTAATTACTCTTGAAAGCGTCATGGAAAAAGCTAAGGCATCCGGCAAGAAAGGATAGTCAGTCGCGATAAAATTATTTTAACTGTTTTGGCAATGAATAAGAAAAGAAGAGAGTTCATTAAAAATGCGGCCCTCGGGGCAGCTGCGGTTTCCTTCGGGGGAATACTTCCCGGCTTCAGCGCAAAGAGTTATGGAAACATAATGGGGTCCAACGAACGCATTAACGTGGCGGCTATGGGCGTTAATGCCCGCGGCCTCGCCGTGTCGGGAAATTTCGCCCGGCAGGAAAACTGCGACGTCATCTACGTTTGCGATGTGGACTCACGCGCTGCTGATAAATGTATCGCAGAGCTCGCGAAGATTTCATCCAAACGGCCCAAAGCTTCTCCTGATTTCCGCAAAGC
>CBFGXV010000571.1:0-2854 GCA_965652755.1 uncultured Chryseosolibacter sp.
ATTTTTCAACGGCCTGCTCGAACGACATCCATTGCACCGTGCTGGCGGTTTCCTGGCCAAACGTTTCAAATCCGGCAAATGCCAGCACGAGGCAAAGCATTGTTAGGTTTACGGGCGATGTCAGTTTCTTCATGTCAGCAGTTTGCTATTCAACAAAATTACGGAGAAAAGCGGTTCCCCATTAATCTTTTCTGCCAGCGGACTGTAACCTGTGGGGCCTTCCGGGGTACTAATTGTACGGAAGAAAAACACCAGTGTTCAATTTTGAACAAGAATCGCCGCAGAATCCACGAAAACAGGCTGAAATCGGCGTTTTGAGAAGGTGGCATAAGATTGGCAAAAGCAACGTTTGTGAAAAAGTCCATTAACTTCAGGGTAATTACAATGACCATCGGCATCTTGGTGGCCATGGTCATCGCGCTGACCCTGTGGATTGGCGCCCCCGGACGCATATCACATCTGCGGCCATTGTCACCGGAATCCGCGGTTCCCGTTGCTAAATCGTACGTTGAATATTTCGCCGGGATCCTTCAGCCTCGCCTACCCTGACAATCGCGCCGTAGCCTCACTAAACTTTAGGTCGTTTTTTCCTCGCCTCTTTCAGGTTGAAATAATCCCGGTTCAGGTTGAATACCAGCGAGAACCGGCTTTTATCGATGCCTTTGAACTGAAAGTCTGAAATATTGATATTTCTGCCGTAGAAGAGATTTACAAATCCTAAAACGCTGACGCCCGCTCGGGGGGTGAACATCCACGCACTGCGCTCAAAATCAGAATAGTAGGTAACATCGGCAGCGACGCCAATCAGCCCGGCCGTTATTTCATAGCCGAGCTTTGGCCCGATGATGAGATTCTCATCGATCACGAGGCCATCCACAGTTAGATAAGGTCCGGCCGAAGCGAGGCTGAGCGGGTGTATGTATATTTTGTGCCACTGGATTCCGACTTCCGCGAAAGCGGCTTCCTGTATGCCAAAACCAATCTTGGGAACAAGCCTCGGTTGAGTCCAGTACCGTTCGAATGGCCGTATGTTCAAAGTATCAATGACTTGAGCTGCCGTTTGAGCGGACATCAGAAGCATCCCAAGCACGACGGCCAACCTACTCGCCTGGATTCCTGTATGCATAGTAATGAAGTACCGTTTCAATCGCGCGTTTGATGGCTTCATTGATCGGGTAAAAATCCCGTGCGAGGTCGGCGTCGATCCCATGCAGTCGCATATAATGGTGGCTGATCATGGGTACCATCCCTCCTTCCCTGATGTTGTCCACTGTTGCCGCATAACGCTCCTGCTGCTCGGTTTTGATGATCTGGCAAGTCACAAATTCCTTTGCGGAATATTTATTCAGCCGCGCGGAGAATCCGAACAACCGGCAGATCAGGCCCCGATGGTCGTATTGCGAGCACAAACCGGTGCCGCTATTTGCCGGATCCAGAAGCAGGCATATCGAGCTCGGGTGAGACTTTAATTTTTCCAGCCATTCCTCTGCCTCGTTTTTCAAAAATACATGATGGGCGAAGGGAAGAAATTCGAGAACCGTTGCTTCGATATCGGCCTTCGTGCAGCATTTGCCACAGCCGGTCTTACAGGAAAGTCCGGACCAGTCGCGAAACGTTGACATTTCGCTGGAAAGGACGGAAAAGGCGTCCTCGACTGCCTGAACTTTTTGGCTGAGTGACAATGTTTGAATTTCAGCAAAGGTAAATGTTTTAAAGACAATTCCGGACATTCATTTATATCAGTCCGTTCGGGAAAAACGCAGGAGGAAAAGATTTTTGGACGCAACGACATCTGGTAACCATTGCATCGCTTACGCAAAGGCAAATTCACGGATTCCGCGTGGATTTCAGCATAACCAGCCCTTATTTGTTTTTGATAATGAGAGAATATTGCGACGAATAATATTTTGTACTGAAAATAAGAATTAATTTTGGCCGCCTTTAAACCCGCTTTGTTATGACAGATGGAAGTTTAATGATTTATGCTCCGATCGCCCTGATGTTCCTGCTGGCTGCAGGCTTCGTCGGGTTGACGATGGTGGCGACTCACTGGCTCGGACCAAAGCGCAAGACAAAGGTAAAGCTGGAATCCTTTGAATGTGGGATCGAACCGCGTGGAAATGCCCGCGTCCCGTTCCCCATCCGTTATTTCCTGGTCGCGATCCTGTTCGTCCTTTTTGATGTGGAAGTGATCTTTATGTATCCCTGGGCTGTGAATTTCAAAGAGTTCGGGGTGACCGGCTTCCTGCAGATGCTGGTCTTTGTTTCCCTGTTGCTGGTGGGCTTTTTCTACATCATCAAGAAAAAAGCGTTGGAGTGGAAAGACTAAATTATTGGAAATGCAATCAACTGAAACGAGAAATACCGATATAAAACTGGTTGAAAAACCCGAGGGATACGAAGGAGCCGGCTTCTTCGCGACAAGCCTTGACAAAGTAGTTGGAATGGCCCGGAAAAATTCGATCTGGCCCCTTCCGTTCGCAACATCGTGCTGCGGTATTGAATTCATGGCGACGATGGGCGCGCATTACGATCTCGCGCGCTTCGGATCTGAACGCCTGAGCTTTTCGCCGCGACAGGCGGATCTGCTCATGGTCATGGGAACCATCGCCAAGAAGATGGGGCCGGTACTGCGCCAGGTATACGAACAAATGGCTGAACCTCGCTGGGTGTTGAGCGTCGGCGCATGCGCCTGCAGCGGTGGTATCTTTGATACCTACAGCGTGCTACAGGGGATCGACAGGATCATCCCTGTGGACGTGTATGTACCAGGTTGCCCTCCGCGCCCGGAACAGATCATCAACGGAATTATGAGGATTCAGCATCTGGTTGAAAACGAATCCAGGAGGAGACG
>CBFGXV010000572.1:0-2840 GCA_965652755.1 uncultured Chryseosolibacter sp.
TAACCTTTTTTCAGCAGACTCTTGTGATTGTCGCGCAGGTTGCACGCCTCGGCGGTGCAGCCAGGCGTCATGTCTCTGGGATAAAAATACAGCACAACCTTCTTTCCGCGGAGGCTGGAGAGTTTGACTGGATTGCCATCCTGGTCGTTGACCGTAAAATCAGGAGCTTTGTCTCCGGCTTTTAGTTTCACGCTATGGAAGCTTGTTGGTATACTCCGCACGGTTGCCCGCCTGGTCAAGTACTACCAGTTTTAATTCCCCTTTTAGAAGTTCATCCTTGTTAAGTCGTTCAGACCAGATCGTCGACGTTTTGCTGTCGTAATACATCAGGAGCCACTGACCGTTAATGGTTGCCCGGTAACTGTAAATGCCCGCCAGGTCGTCATTGATTTTGAAGCGAGCCACATGGTTGTTTACCACTACCGGCCTGATGGTCGGCGGTGTCAGATCCTGAAGAATCGTAAAGTCGCCGAACTCGCGAGTCGAGAAATGCACTGCACCGTTTTCCCATTTGCCACCCAGGTGGCTATAACCTTTTCCCTGAATGCGATACACGGCCATCGACTTATCCCAGTTGATTTTCTTCAGCGGGCGAAACGTTACTTTTATCGTTTTGTTGAGTGGCACGTCAGGCGAGCCGAGCGTAAATATTTCAGAACTGTCAGGGAAGACCTGATGATCAGCGTTCATGTATACGGTGTCATAAGCGGAATTCACAGGGAACTCCACATCCAGGCGATCGCTGTAGTATTGATATTGTTTCTCGGAGGGCACCGATGCTACGATTTTCGGAACGACTGATTTTCCACAAACGACCACTGAATCTGGGATCTCTTTTCTCAGATCCAGCAGGTACACCGCCCGGTTTACGTTAGCATAATCAGGTTCAATGATCCGCTGTCCTTCCCGAGTATATACCACTGCCCGGTTGCTGTCGGCGTTACACGGCTTAGCCGTGACCATCATGACATTTTCATCGATGTCATATTCGAGTTCCGATTTCATGGGCTCGAGCAGCATCACTTCACGTGTGAGCGTGGAGGGGCGCAGTCTGAACGAAAGTTTACTTGCGTTGCCGTAAGTATCTTTCAGAGTTACCTCCACGTTCTGGTCGTCTCCGGGCTGAACCTTTATTTTGCCGTCGCCGGGAGATTTGTCGTAGAAGTTCAGGCCATTACCATCATCGAGAAAAAGCTTGTAAAACCGGTCGCCATGGTGGCGTGCCGTCTTGTAGTCCATTACAGTGAGGATATGTCTACCCTTGGAGATATTGATTTTGTCGATTGATTGATTGAAGATTAACTGGCTGTCGACACGAACCTGTATATAATTCACGCCACCATAAAATCTGCTGTTGGGCGCCAGCTTGTCCTTGGTGAGGACTTCCACACCGATGGTGCCCGTGGCAAGGATGGGTACGTCGAAGACATAGTTATTGCCTACTCTTTTCGCGTGGAATTCAAACCTGCCAAAGCGGTCGTTGATCCGTGAGTTGATGTCCAGCGTTCGCAAGGCGATTTTTTCAACAGCCGGGGGCAGTTCATCCGTAATTTCGGGAAAGCTTTCGACCAGCAGCGGATTGAGTGCGTAGTTATTCTTATCGCGAATATCGAAATGAAGATGCGGTCCGCCTGACGATCCGGAATTTCCCGATAAGGCAATCGTATCACCGCGTTTCACCGGAAATTGATCTGGTTTGAAATAGAGGTTGATGTAGGCTGATTTTCTGCGGTAGTGTTCTTTCAGTACATATTCAGCAAGGTCGCCTTTGAACTTGTCGAGGTGAGCATAAATGGTCGTGTAACCGTCGATGAGTGATGTAGATCACATTACCGTAACCTGTCGGACCTACGGAAACGCGGGAGATGT
Organism: uncultured Chryseosolibacter sp.; assembly: GCA_965652755.1. GTDB lineage: Bacteria > Bacteroidota > Bacteroidia > Cytophagales > Cyclobacteriaceae > Chryseosolibacter. The sequence continues at coordinate 1,870 of CBFGXV010000572.1, forward strand.
AACCGCTCTTGGAAGCCTGAACAGGAAGCCCGATCACATTGTTCGTCCGGATATCCAGTCCGGAGTGAAAATGTGTGCTGCGTAATTCTCCCATGGTACCCGAGAGTGAGCCAGGGAGGCCCGGGTTAATAGGATACAAAAAAGTTTCTCCTGCCGAAAATTTCTCTTCCGGTGGACTGAATTGAGCTGAGGAAAAAAATGGACAAACTGTTGCTGCAATAGCAACAATTGCACTACTTAACTTCAAATTCCAGTAATTTTTCATTTTCTATGAATGAAGATAATGTATCGCCCACCTGCACGGGACCGACCCCTTTTGGAGTGCCCGTAAAAATTAAATCACCGGTGCGCAGCGTAAAAAATTTTGAGAGATACGAAATTATATATTCAAAGCTAAAAATCATAAGGCTGGTATTCCCCTGTTGACGAATGCCGCCATTGACCGATAAGCTGAAGTTTATATCTTTCAAATTCTTAAACTCCGCCACGGGGATGAACTTCTGTGAAACCGGTGCTGAACCGTTAAAACCCTTCGCGATATCCCAGGGTAATCCCTTCTCCTTTGCTTTCTGCTGCAAGTCCCGTGCCGTGAAGTCGATTCCAATACCAATGGCGTCAAAATACCTGTCGGCAAATTTTTCATGGATGTTTTTGCCATTCTGGCTAATGCGCAACACCAGCTCTACCTCGTGGTGTATGTCTTTCGAAAAATCAGGGTAGTAAAACGGATCCTGATTCCGTAGCAGAGCTGTATCGGGTTTTGTAAAAATCACAGGCTCGTCAGGCCTCTCGTTGTTCAGTTCCCGGATGTGCTCAGCGTAATTGCGCCCGATGGCAAAAATTCTCATTTTAGAAGCGACAGTTGTTATCTTTATGGCATAAATCTAGTAAAAGACACAGGGTGATACGTTTCAAATCTTATTTAAATAATACATCCATGATTAAACGGTTGATAATTTTTTCTTTGCTGG
>CBFGXV010000573.1:0-2831 GCA_965652755.1 uncultured Chryseosolibacter sp.
TGCCATCCCAGGTCCAGACTGCGTAAATTTGTGCGGGAGCGTGCGCTGAACGTTGAAATCGATTTTATCTTCTTCCTGATGTTTGAAAGTGATGCGTTCATTCGCCTTGGAAAATAAAGCAGCAGCTTGCTTTCCGGACAGCGATGTAAATTTTCCGACTGAAGATTTCTCGTAGTTGAGAGTGAGAAGCTGGTTAATAGCGGGATTCAACACCTTTTGAACGTTCCCATCACTCCAGATAATGACCAGGGAGTCTACCGACGTGGCACGGCCGAGACCGAAATGAAATACATTCTCAACGGAAGAAAGAAAGCCCCGATAGATGTTGTTTTCGCCATACTGCAGCGAATCGCTTGAATATAACTTTACCTTCGCGCCGACATTTGATTTCTTGCGCGAGGGATCACCCAGCATGAGTCGTACATAATTATTTTTCCGCTCTTTATTGTCGTTAAGCGTATTGCGATATACGGAAGCTTCGCTGTTAATGTTATTCACGACATAATCCAGGTCGCCGTCATTGTCGAGGTCTGCAAATGCGGCGCCGTTGGAAAAGGACGGGTGCGTGAATCCCCACTCATTCGTCATATCCTGGAATGTCAGGTCACCGTTATTTCTGAAGATATAGTTGGGGATCTTTACAACGGGGATAGAATCTTCAAGCAGCCCGACGCTGGCGATGTTGCCAACCTCGGCGCGGTAATTTGCAAAGTCTTTATCGGTGATATCTTTCGGAAACCCGTTTGTGACGGCGAGGTCTTTGTAGCCATCGTTGTCGAAGTCGGCGAATAAAGGTGACCAGCTCCACTCCGTCTGGTGGATACCAGCGAGCTGACCGATCTCGCTGAACCTGATGTTGTCGTGAAGTCCGTTGTTCAGATGAAGCATGTTTCTCACATACTGATATTCATAGCCGTATTTTTCGTTGTTGATATAATTCAGATAGCTCTTGTTTCCAATAGTAGTCTTTTTCCGGTAGCTCGTTTCCGGAAGCATGTCCAGGGTAACGATATCGGGCATGGCATCGTTGTTGATATCAGCGGCGTCATTTCCCATTGAGAACTGGCTTTGGTGCCCCACAAGTTCCGAGATGCGGTTGGTGAATGTTCCGTTTTTGTTGTTGATGTAAAGCAGGTCGTTGGAGAGGTAATCATTTGAAACGTAGATATCCGGCCATCCATCCATGTTGAGATCGGATATGGAAAGTCCAAGGCCGAACCCTTCGATCGTAATTCCAGCCTGGAGCGTCACATCAGTGAAGGTGCCATCATTGTTATTGCGGAATAACCGGTCGTTATTCACAGCAGATCCGTCAGTGATCTTTGGACGGTAGTTGGTGGGTACATTCGTCATCCGTTGATTGATGAGCAGATAGAGATCGAGGTCATCATCTTTATCATAATCGAAGAATGCTGCGGCGACGCTGTATCCGGCGTGCTGAAGGCCGTAGCTTGCAGCCTCGTCTACAAACGAAGGGATGCCTTTCTCATTGACACCCTGATTGATAAAAAGCATGTTACGCCTTGCCGCTGAGTCGGGATGCATGGTTGCACACACATAGATATCCATCCAGCCATCGCTGTTGATGTCGGCAATGGCGACACCTGAGTTCCATCGGCCCTGCGCGTTCACATTTGCCTCTGACGTAATATCCGAGAACTCAAAATTTCCTTTGTTCAGATAAAGTTTGTTCTGCACAAGATTGCCAGTGAAAAAGACGTCCTGCAGGCCGTCGTTGTTGAAATCGCCGATGCCCACGCCGCCCCCGTTGTAAATGTATTCGTGGGTCAGGATATTAAAAGTGTCGTTCTCCGTGATCTCGTTATTGAACGTAATGCCTGTAGCCGAGGATGGCATCAGGTCGAATAGTGTCTCCTGTTTTTTGTCACAAGAGGCGGTCAGCGCGCAAAAGATCACCGCAGCGAAAAAGTGAAGGGTTGTTTTCATTATTATAAAAAAAAGTAAGACCAATTTACATTGGTCTTACTAATTATCGAACAAATCATTTCTATTTTAATAGCCGGGGTTCTGCTTGATCACATCAGCACCCAGTAAATCGATCTGGTTTTGCGGAAGTGGCAGCAATTCATCCTGATTGGAGGTGAAATTAGCACCTGACAACGCGCCGAGTGGCAGTTTCGGCGCTTCGTACGCGAGGTAAGCGTCGAGTTGTTCTTCTGCGATCCCCCATCTTACAAGATCATAGAAGCGATGACCCTCACCGGAGAGTTCGAGCTTGCGTTCGAACCTGACGATTTTGCGCGCTTCATCTTTAGTTCCGAGAGTCGCATAAGTATTGATGACGTAGTTTGCCGCAGGAACCGCACCCTTCATAACAAAACCGGCAGGATTGGCGGCGCGACTGCGGACGCGATTGATGTAGTCGAGCGCCGTTGCCAGACTGCCAACTTCAATTTCGGCTTCTGCGGCCATGAGCAGTACATCAGCGAACCGGATGATCGGAAAGTTGATTGCGGTATAACCTGGTGTCCATGAACTGTTATCCTGCAAACTTCCCTTGTCAGATTTATAATACACGAACTTCTTTGTCTGATAGGGGCCTGCGTTTGGCTGATTGCGTATCCATGCCTTTCCGGGGAAATCCATCCAGTCGAGATAAGGAATGCCTCTGCGACCAATTGAGTGGTCAATGCGGGGATCCAATGGACCTGCATCAGGCGTAAATGCCTGCGAGCTTTCCAGGCCCATGTCGGTTTTCAATTCATTGGTGGAAGAGTTATAAGTCTCATCCAGCAGTGGAAGACCTGCGCTGGTGCGGAAGGAGTTCGCTAAAGTGAAAGTTGGTTGAAAGAAGCTGCAGCAATTACCCG
>CBFGXV010000574.1:0-2829 GCA_965652755.1 uncultured Chryseosolibacter sp.
ACATCCTGACAAAAAGCAGGCAGCCGACATCACAAGCACTCCAAATCCACATCGCGAATGAGCGTTGTTTCCATACGCTTGAGCGTAAACAGTTGCGCGGCCGGCGACTGACCTGATGTCAACATTGCGATTGCGTCTTAAAATATCTTAATGCATTTCAACCGAACATGTACCCAATCCCGATCTCAGAAAGTTAAACTGCACATTGGGGTGATCGGCAAGTACCGACATCGGTACCGATGTGTCAGGGATCTTGTTGGAGATCATGTATGTGGTCAACCTCATACCAAACGGGTTATCGTGCGCACCTGCGTGCCAGATGGACACCTTGTCCGTCTCCCACGTTTCCTTGGGGCCGACTGTTACAGCCTTTGTCGGGATCATCGGGACGTTCCCCCCACAGTGCAATCTTGAGTTCTGTTGAACGGTGATGGGATGCAGATCCAGGACACGCGTTGGTAATTTCTTGTATTCATCAACCGACATAGGAGCCTCCTTGAATTTTCCTTCGCGTTTCGGCGGCTCGTTGAAAGCCCAGTGCTTCACATCGCCCTGACCACCCTGCATGATCACACACTTCGCCTTGTTGAAGCTGTCAGTGAATTTTTTAGTGTCGACCTGAGGGAAGTGTACGTTCTCCATCGGCATGGCCAATTCTTTTCTGATCCTGCTATAACACAGGTCATGGAACGCCTTCTTGAAAGAAAGGCTGTGTTCAATAGGAGCTTCCTTGCCATCGATAACCCACTCGTCCATAGACCAGTAGTGCGCGTTCCTGAGAGAGATACCCAACTCGTTAACGAGCCTCGCTACAAGGGGTAATTGCTCCGTCGGTCCGATTGGTCCACAAATACCTACGGGCTGACTATCCGTAGCCTGCTTCCAGGCGGTGATATACTCAAGCGCTTCCGCGAGATAGAACTCCTCCACCGTGTCATAAAAAACGACTTTGAAGCCGGGTTTCGAAAGCTTGATGAGGTCGTCGGGGCCCATGGCGGCAATCTTGTCCGTTGTTTTCTGACCTAGCTCCAGCGTTGTGTAATCCCACCAATCGGGGGCAATCGAACTTATTTTACGCATTTTTATCTTTGTTTAAAGTGATATCAAATCCTGCCCTGTTTCCCCGTTAAAGTAAAGCGCACCAAGCTCGGCGAGGGGATCATATTCATTGGCCGAGAAACCGAAGTGAAGATGCCTGCGCCAGCCTTCCGCATGTGTGAACCGTCCGGACATTTTTCCGACCTGAAGTTCAAAGTCTTCCTGTGTTTTGATATAGGAGTTCATCCCCTGACTGTCTTCGAGCCAGTTCTGCTGACTCTTGTGAGCCTTGAGGGCTTCTCTTTTCTTCTGAACGACAGAGGCTATATCAATAAAAACTCCGGGGATCACCCGTCTGCGCAACGGATCGAGCAGGCTGTGCGGCATCGCATGATAGATAGCACAATCGTAGTTCCCAACGGCCGGGACACTGGTCTGGAAGTTAGGGATGCCACGCACAAATGCAGCTGTTGTCGCAAGCCGGCTCGTATTCATGTGGTCCTCCATATAATCAATCGGCGAATGCGTAAGAACGATCTGAGGCTTTACAGTGCGAACAACCGCCGCAAGCTTTTTCAACAACTCCGGCACATAAAGGATCTCGAAGTCATTCGTGATCGGCTCGTGAAACCCTGCGCCCAATATCTTCGCGGCGTTCTTCCCCTCCTCCAACCGGATCCGGGTAGTGGTTTCTGAATCTGTCTCCAGACTTCCGCAGTTACCCGTCGAGAGATTCATATAATGTATCTCGTATCCGGCGTTCTTCAACAGACAGAGCGTGCCCGCCATCATAAACTCGATGTCATCCGGATGAGCCGCAATGGCCATGGCTACTTTGTTCATACTACAGCTTTACACTCTTACCGGTTGCCGCTGATTTATCCGCGGCGAAAATGACTTCGTGTGTTTTCATCGCCTCTTTCAATCCCGTAAGCGGCATATCCTTTCCGTTGTTGATTGACTCGAAGAATGTATCGAACTGAAGCTTGTAAGGGTGATCGGCAACATCTCCGGAGTCAAGCATCTTCATCGACATTTCACTCCAACGCTCTTTGTCGGACCTCAGCTTTTCAGAGTGGATCTTGTTATCAAGGATACTTCCGTGGCTTCCGAAAAGGTGTGTGTGGAAGTAATAAGGCTGCAGACAGTCTACGCTGGCCGCACACTTGGCGATCTTGCCGCTTTTGAATTTGAGTATGGTAACACTGGTAGTGGTATATTCATAAGGCTTGAAGATCTCGCTCTTGCTCTTTGTATCGTAGCTTGTAACTTCTTCAACGTCTGTTCCCATGAACATCAGGAGTGAATCAAGCGCGTGGCACCCCGCAGTCAACAGCGAGCTTCCGCCGCCGGTCTTCTTGGCATTCCAGGGAAACTGGCCATACCACGGCCCGATGCCATGAAGGTAATCCACTTCGCCGTAATGCAGTTCACCGATCAGGCCCTGATCAAGGATCGCTTTCGTCGAAACAAACTGGTTGGAATAACGGCACTCAAAACACATGCAGAATTTCACACCAGCTTTGTCAACGGCTGCCTGAACAGCAAGACAATCTTCCCACGACAATGCCATGGGCTTCTCGAGAATGATGTGCTTGCCTGCATTGGCCGCAGCGACTGCGTGTTCCCTGTGTTGATTTGTATAGCTACAGATGGAAACTACATCGATGCTTTTGTCCTTAAGCATTTTGTCCAGGTCGGTATATGTTTTGATTTCCGTACCCCATTTGTTGCTCACTTCAGCATCATTTTGCGGCCGGGAAGAATAGATTGCGGTAACCTGAGCGTACT
>CBFGXV010000575.1:0-2829 GCA_965652755.1 uncultured Chryseosolibacter sp.
GAACTCATAGGCTACCAGATTTCCCGATTCGATCAGTCCCGCGGCATATTCGGCGACCCCGTCGTCATAGGCGAAATAGTCGGAAAGAATATAGTCAGCCGTCAGTGTATCATTCGTGGTGAATTGGATGGGGATGTAATTCCGTTTATAATCACCAGTTGAATCCGGCTCGACGGGGGCAGTATAATTGTACGGGATGTTATCCCTGGTTTGCAGGGCGATGGTCAACCGGATGATCGTAGAATCGATTCCGGCATCTTTCGGGAACTGCAGCGGATCATTGATGTCGGGAAGTGTGTCCATCCTCACGGTAGCGTGCTCGTACGGAGCGAAAAAGTTACTGGTAATTTTGATCGGCGTCGCCTTGCTGATAACCGTCTTATGAGAAGGGTAGGCCACATTCTTCTTCCGGTCAGTGCTGCTGAAATAACCTTCCGTCCGGAAGTTGATAGACGCGGGTTCGTTTTTCATGTTCTGGATCTCGAACGTCGGGGGAGTAAGCTGCGTATTCGAAAAGAAATGATTCCGGGGGATTGCCGTATACTTTCCAAACAGCGGGCCGAGTTGCGTTGACAGTGCGCGGTCGGGAAAAGAAAGATCATCGATATTCCTTCCTCTGTTGAGATACACGTAATCCACATGCCAGGTGTCAAACGGACCCGACATCCGTCCGAAGGTCCGCAGCATGAACTGGAATTTATCGTGGAAGAATTTGTCGCCGCTTACCTGGATGATCGTGTCGTAAAATCTGGCGGGATCCGGATCATCCTTCGGATAGATTGTCATCACCGTCTGCCATTCGTTTTCTGCGGCGCCTTTAAAGCTCAGCTCGAGAAAATCTTTTTCATCCGGAGCTTCGACGTTTCCCTGCCACTGGTAAAAGAAGCTGAGATAAACCGTTCCGCGCTCCGCAACGGCCACTGCATTCTCGCTGAGATCGATTGGCCTGGAGAGGAGGGTGTCGGTGTAGCCCGTGAGCAATACTTCGTTGGCATTGTAAGGTATTCCCGCGGCATTGAGACCATCGAAGGTGGCGACATTGATCGTAGGCGGCTGGATGGCCATGCCGTCGTTCACCCAAACGGAAAAACTATTTTGCCACAGGTTGGTGTCGGCGTAAATTACGTTGTGCGGTTTTGAAAAGTCCTCAAAAAAAGGAAGCTGAAGGGGAGGTGTCTCCATCGTTCGGGCTGCCGCGTTCTCTTTTGGCTTATGCTGAGACGGTTTATCGTGCGAATAAGCGGGATACAGTTTCAGCTGGGCCGCTGACAAGTGCGACAATGCCAACAGCACGAGGGTGAATGAAAGCGTACTAAATCGTTTGGAGAATAAAAACACGATAGGCTTGTCAAATATTTGTGTGTTGAGATGCTTGCCTACTCCTGGCCATCAATGCTCTGATCCTCTCCTGGAACCGGCTCATCTTCCTCCGGAACTTCTCTGCCTTCTTCACCTATCCAGACATCAACCACGTCGCCAACCATGATGACCTCTCCCGGCGTGGGTTTCTGCTTGAGAATTACCGGACGCAGGTCTGTAGTGTCGCCCACGAGCGTTACATCGCCGAGGTTGAGATTCGACCCCAGGATATTGACTTTCGCATCTTCGTAATTAAAACCTAGAACGTTGGGAGTGGGCAGCTTATTACTTCCGCCGTCCATTACAACGAGATCAACCATCGTACCCTTTGGCACCAATACCCCCGGCACGACCTTATTGCCATCGATCTGCATTTCTTTCACGACGTTGAGGAATGGACCGCTTACAAGACGGATCTTTCCGCGCTTAAGCTCACTTCCCCGCAATACAGCCTCGGCGTTGGTCAGTGATCCATCGATGAGGTCAGGCATTTTTACAGTGGGTGGATTTTTGCGGTTTACCGACACAAAGATCTTCCGGTTCTCCTTCACTTTCGCTCCCGCTGCCGGATACTGTTTTAGTACGGTGAGAGGGGGATATTCTGCTGAGTACGATGAATCATTCACCTCATAGCGCAGATCGTGATCGGCGAGGAAGTCTTCCACCTTCGTGATCGGCAGCCCTTCCACACTGGGAACCGTGATGCTTTCACCGTGATTTGTGATGTGCGGCAAGTAGGCATAAAAGTAAAGGACACTCAGCACGATAAGCACAGCCGTCGCCAGCACCAGGTGCAGGAACAGTCCGCCCAGTGTATTGGATTTGAACGTCAGGCCGAGGTTGCGGAAGTTGAATTTCATTGTACAGGGTTTCTTTATTCAAAGATAAGATTTTCAGAATTTCAACGAGGAGTTGAATTCCCTTTCAATACGTTTACTCCAGTCGTAACGCTCCTGGGCCAGGTCAAGCAGCCGTGAAATCAGGTCGGTGAATTCCAGCCCGCGCTCTTTCCACATCATCGGAAACATACTGGAGTTCGTGAACCCGGGGATAGAGTTAATCTCATTGATGTAGATCTTTCCCTGTTCTGTAAGGAAGAGATCCACCCGGGCAAAGTCTTCGCAGCACAAGGCTTTGTAGGCTTTGACGCACACATCCCGGACTTTCTCCGCAATTTTCTTGTCGAGATGCGCTGGTACTTCTATGCGCACGGCATCAGGATCGACGTATTTAGCATCGAATGTATAGAAATCATATTTGCTGTTGATCACGATTTCGCCCGGATACGACGCTTCGGGCGGGTTGTTGCCGAGAACGGCGCATTCGATCTCGCGGCCGTTGATGTACGCTTCCATTAAGATCGAATCATCATAGCGGAATGACTCTTCGACTGCTTTCTTGAACTCCGCTTCGTTTTTTCACTTTACTTACGCCAACCGATGAGCCGAGACTCGCTGACTTCACCATAAA
>CBFGXV010000576.1:0-2822 GCA_965652755.1 uncultured Chryseosolibacter sp.
CTTTCGTCGCGACTCCGTGATGTTACGTGAACCTGGTCGTATTTGCAATGACTTAGCCCAGGCGATGAGTTTTACCTATTTCCGTGAACCTCACGCAACGCAGCAATGTCTTTCTATAATAAGATAACGCTTAACTTCTTTTTGGAAAAGCGATCATTCATTTCACATTTCCACATTTTCACATTTGTTGTAGGACATTCTCAATGCGCGCACGGAGATCTTCATATCCAGTGTATCCGCGGGCAAGTAAATAAAATTTGGATGCATCTACCTGTAGCAACACAGCGGGGAAGCCGGTGACCTGCAATTGCCGGCACAATGCAAATTCATAATGTGCCTTATCACGATATGCTTCACTATGTAGTTTGGTGTAAAAATCTTTTTCATCCAATGAATACTTTGCCAGCAGGTGGCGATACGATTCATCGTCAGTAAGGTCGCGGCCCTCGTAATTGAGCGCATACTGCAAGTCAGTTGCGAACATTACCTGTTTTTCGGGAAAGTATTCTTTAAATATGCAAAGTGCAATTGCTGATTTTTCCGAATGTGGGTGCCAGTCACTTTCCTGGGGGTTGAAAATATGCCAGAGGTAATCTTTACCGAACTTAGTACCAGACAATTCTTCCACGCGCTTATAGGCCTGGGCGATATACGACGCCATTGATGAAATGTGGCGAGGATGCTCAGCGGGTATCATGCCCCCTGATAATACTTCAAAGGAAAAGCGGTCGCTGAATTCTTCAGCAATTCTTTTCATCACCGGACTAAAACCATAGCACCAGCCACAGTATGCGTCGTAACAGTAGTATATCACGTTTTGCTGAATAACTTAAATTTTAGTTTAGTTCGAATGAAGGCTCTTCCTTTTTCTCCAAAGTCCTTACGGGCGGATAGCGATGTTAATTTGTGACTTTGGAAAAATCAGTGGGCTTCCAGCCAATTTACACCTTCTCCGCATTCAGCCACAACCGGTACATCGCATGGCAGGGGCATAGCTGCCTGCATATTTTCCAGGATCAAAGGTTTTAGTTCCTTTACTTCGGATTTAACGGCATCAAATACCAACTCATCATGCACCTGCAGGATCATCCGGCTTTGCATTTTCGCTTTTTTCATAGCAGTATCTACTTTTTGCATTGCAAGCTTGATCATATCGGCAGCTGTACCCTGTATGGGGGAGTTGATTGCATTTCTTTCTGCAAAGCCACGAACGGTGAAATTTGCAGAATTGATATCGCGCAACCATCTCTTCCTTCCCATCAAAGTTTGTACATAACCGTGTTCACGAGCAAAATTGATTGTATCGTCCATGTACTTCTGAATGCCGGGGAACTGTTTTTTATAGTTATCAATAATTTCTTTTGCTTCCGTACGTGATATACCAAGGTTATCAGCCAATCCGAAAGCACCCTGGCCATAGATTATACCGAAGTTTACACTCTTAGCCTTGTAACGCATTTCTTTAGTGACTTCTTTTTCGGGTACATTGTATACGCGTGCTGCAGTAGCAGTATGAATATCTGTTCCACCTTTGAATGCCTTACACATGTTTTCATCGGCACTGATTGCTGCAACTATCCGTAGCTCTATCTGCGAATAGTCCGCCGACAATAGCACGTGCTTGTTGTCACGAGGAATAAATGCCTTTCTTATTTCTTTTCCCCGATCGGTACGTACCGGGATATTCTGGAGATTGGGATTATTACTTGCAAGCCTACCGGTTACAGCCACTGCCTGTCCATATGTTGTATGTACCCTTCCCGTTTTTCGGTTGATCAGCAAAGGAAGAGAGTCAACGCGCCGACACGGCTGCAAAAGCGGCGCAACGCGCAACTCTGGAACAACGAGCCGCTGCGGAGCGCGAGAAGAAAGCAGCCGATGAAGCGGAAGCCGCTCGCGATCAGGCCCAACGAAGTGCCGAACGGCTCCAGTTGGATTCGTTGAGCCGTAACGGTCTCGACTCCTTTCAACGCGGCAATTACAGCGGCGCGCTTTACGAGTTCAACATGACGGACCAGATGATTCGGCAGAAACTGGATTCAGATCCTACTTTGGCAAGACTCCAGGCGTGGGTGTTGGCGAACGTTGGCGCTGCGAATCGCCAGATTGGGAAATACAAGGAAGCCCTCGATTCGTATGAGGAGTCGCTCAGGATCCATGAGAAGGTCTCAGGAGCCAAGAGCGCGGAGATGTTCGACGCGCTTCACGGGATGGGACACACGTATCTTGAATCAGGCGATCCGGTGAAGGCGGAAGAGTATTACACGCGCGCAGTGAATTACCTCGTCGCCAATCCCACTCTGATCGATCAGATATACGAAATTGCTAACCAGGAAATGATTGCGCGTTTGTACCGCGACCTAGGGCGCTACTCCGAGGCGGAACCGTACTTCAAGCGCGTCCTTGACGCCAAAAGATCTCAAGGCGATGAACTCGAGACGCTTAAAGAGGTGGCCCAGTTTTACTCACTTCAGAACAATTACTACGAAGCGCAGAAGTACCTGCTGGAAGCGGTAACACTTCAGGAAAAAGAAATCCTTCACGGGAGTGAGGATCGTCAGTTGGCGCTTCGCGAACTCGCCGATACTTACAGTGAGTTGGGAGAGATCTATTCGAACCAGAATGTGGCGTTGCAGGCCGAGTATGCATTTCATTTGTCTCAGGCACTTCAGAACGCTGAGATCGCGAAACGCCGGGTCAATTCGTTGCAACGGTCGTCTGCGAACGCCAGTAAAGACGAAATAAGACATTGGCAAAAAGAAAACGCCGCGCATCTCGAGAAATGCGCGGATCTATTCCTGAAGCTGCATAGAATATCGGCT
>CBFGXV010000577.1:0-2821 GCA_965652755.1 uncultured Chryseosolibacter sp.
GTGCGTTCCGGCTTTCGATTGTTTGAGATACAAATGATTCGCGTACCATTTGCCGACCTGCCACAATAAGATCATCCCGATAACGGCCGCCAGCGATACCCATGTTACGCCCTGCATACCGTAAGGCATGACGATAAGCGCAGCGAGCAAAGGACCAATGGCGCTTCCCGCATTTCCGCCTACCTGAAATATCGATTGGGCGAGCCCCTTCCTTCCTCCTGAAGCCATGTGAGCAACACGCGAGGATTCGGGATGAAAAACCGACGAACCTACGCCAACAAGACCGACCGCTAACAACAATAACGCGAAAGTGCCCGCGAACGAAAACAACACCAAACCGGTGAAAGTAAAGGCCATTCCCAGCACAAGGGACATAGGCCGGGGCTTGCGGTCAGTGTAAAACCCTACGAAAGGCTGCAGCAATGAAGCTGTCAGCTGGAAGGTCAACGTAATGAGACCGATTTCCGTAAAGGTGAGACTGAAATGATCTTTGATAAGCGGATAGACAGCAGGTATGACAGACTGCATCATATCATTCAGCAAGTGCGTAAAGCTGATGGTGAACAGAATGGGAAAGACAGTCTTGTTTATCGACGCTGTGGTTTCTCCGGAGGCAGATAACGGTGATGCTGAGCTCATAAAATGTCCGCAAAATTAATGTTTTGTTTGGTTCCGCGAAGGCTCCATACCCGCTGAGCTTACCTGTTTCCATCCAAGTAGGTAGAATGGGCAAAAACCTCGACAGCGGGCCCAGGAGATCAGGACAGAGGCGGCGGACTAGGCCGGGATTTGTCCTCAGGCAACGGAATGAACTCGTGATTGTCGTTCGGGGGCAAAATGATCCTTCCCTCCTTCCAATCGGCTTTCGCCTGATCGATCCGCTCTCTTCGCGAGGAAACAAAGTTCCACCAAATGAATCTTTCTCCCAAAGGCTCGCCTCCCAGTAGCATCAGCGTTGTCTTCCCTCTGGATATAATGAGCGGCTCGGCGTTTTGCCTGAATACGAGCATCTGACCCGGGATGTACGTCCGCCCGCCGACTTCGATACCCCCTTTGGCAACATAGATCCCTCGTTCTGAATGTTTCTCCGGAAGTGTTAATCTGGCGCCATCCTCAAGGACCACATGCAGATAAAACAGCGGAGAACGGGTCTTGACTTTGTTTGCCAGTCCGAACGCTGTTCCTGCAATCAACCTCATCCACACTCCCTTGTCAGTGAATACAGGGAGGGCTTCCGGTTTGTAATTGTCAAAAGACGGATTTGACTCTTCATCTTTTTCGGGAAGCGCCACCCAGGTCTGGATCATTTCAAGTTGGCCGCCGGACAGAACAGCCGGATCTTCAAATCGCTCCGAGTGCGAGATTCCCTTGCCTGCCGTCATCCAGTTCACTTCGCCTGGCCTGATGATCTGCTCAACCCCGAGACTGTCACGGTGCGTAACCTGTCCGCCGAAAAGATAACTGACTGTCGAGAGTCCGATGTGCGGGTGCGGCAAGACATCCATATTGGAAATACGGGTTGGCTGGACATCGACGGGTCCCGCATGATCCATAAAGATGAACGGGCCGACCATCCTTCTCAATCGAAAAGGCAGAATTCGACGCACATCCATGCCGGGAGCGATGGAGGCCTTGCGCGCTTCAATAACAATGTCTAACATAAACGGCGGTTGATTGGAATCCTTAAAATTAAACACTTCCGGATGTAAGTCTCAGATAAATGAAAACTTAAAGTCAACCTGATAATACAGACGCGGTTCACCCCCGGAAGAGCAGCGAACGCAAATCGCGCAATGCATTGGCCCCGCAATCCCGGCCTTTTCTGTAATTTAGATCATCGGATATGACTTTTAAATGCGATTCATGACACGAATGATCCTGATCATAATACTATTTGCCGTCAATGCGGGGCTGCTGTTTTTTTGCCCGCAACTGGATGCACAGCCTTTGCCGCGCCACAACCTTCGCTTCGAAAATTTGTCGACTTCATGGGATGAAGGATTCCCGCTTGGCAATGGGATGATTGGATGCCTCGTATGGCAGAAAGGAAATAACCTGCGCCTTTCCCTGGACCGCGCTGACCTTTGGGATCTAAGGCCGATGAAGGGTTTGCACAGGCCCGAATTCCGCTACTCATGGATCATCGAACAGGTTCGAAAAAAGGAGTATGCGATCGTGCAGGAATATTTTGATGCTCCTTATGAAAAAGAGCCTGCTCCAACGAAGATCCCGGGCGGAGCCCTTGAATTCGGGATCGGTGATTGGGGCGCGGTACAATCCGCAAGACTGTCACTCTCCGGTGCCGCATGTCATATCGCCTGGCAAAACGGAACCACCTTGCAAACATTTGTTCACGCGACCCTGCCAGTTGGATGGTTCAAGTTCACCAATGTGGGAGCCTCGTTCACGCCAGCGCTGGTTCCTCCCCGTTATCAGGGCGCCGCTACTTCGGCCGGGGGTTCGGTAGAGGGTGACGACTTGTCACGCCTGGGCTATACGCAAGGGAAAATTTCAAAGAGCGGGAACTCCATGGAATACACCCAGCAAGGTTGGGGTGGTTTCTTTTATAAGATAGCTGTCACATGGCGTCGTGTAGACAGTACAGTAGAGGGTGTCTGGTCAATATCCGCTCATTATCCGGACAAAGACAAGCAAGCCGATGCGAAAGGCATCGCTCACAAAGCACTGGTCCGCGGTTATACAGCCGATCTGGACACACATCGCACCTGGTGGAAAAACTACTGGAGCAAATCCGCTATTCACGTGCCTGATAGTACGCTCGAGAAACAATGGTACCTCGAACAATATAAATTCGGGTCAG
>CBFGXV010000578.1:0-2814 GCA_965652755.1 uncultured Chryseosolibacter sp.
AGGATGAAAAAAGAACTGTATCCTGGAAAAGTTTACGTCCGCCTCCCCGAGCCATCTGATGGCTTTGGTTCTCATAGCCTCGTCGGCGACATTGATATTCACGTTCTCGCCTTCAGCCAGCAATTTGACAAATGCCGCGTACACAGGAAAAATCGTTTCGATCTTGCCCGGCCATGATGCCTCTTTGTGAGGCCAGCTCAGCCAGGTGGCCGTGTGCTTGTGAAATTCCGCGGGAAAGTAATAACCTTCGTCCTTAGGGATAAACTGCATCAATTTTCAGATTTCGAACAGAACTTTTATATTTCTTCGTCGATGTAACGTTTCGTAATAGGCTGATATGAGTCAATCCTTCGATCGCGAAGGAATGGCCAATGCGTGCGATAACGGTCCGTCTTGTTCAGATCAATTTCAACGACGTTCACCTGATCCTCGTCGTGCGACGAAAGGTGGATAAGTTTTCCAAATGGATTTGCCACGAATGATCCTCCCCAGAATTTCATCGCACCGTTCTGTTCAAGTCCGACCCGGTTTACGCTTACAACGTGGACGCCATTGGCCACAGCGTGACTCCGTTGAATGGTCTGCCAGGCATTGTACTGTTCATCGTTGGTATCGGCATCCTGACTCGTGGCCCATCCGATCGCCGTGGGATAAAAAAGTATTTCAGCTCCCATCAGCGAAGTAATGCGCGCCGCTTCCGGGTACCACTGATCCCAGCAGATGAGAACTCCTATAGTCGCAAATTTTGTCTTGAACACTTTATATCCGAGATCCCCGGGTGTGAAGTAGAACTTTTCGTAGTAGGCGGGGTCATCAGGGATATGCATCTTCCGGTATTTCCCGAGATAGGCTCCATCAGCATCCAACACAGCAGTCGTGTTGTGATAGATCCCGTTCGCCCGCTTCTCAAAGAGAGAAGCGATGATCACCACGCCAAGTTCACCGGCGACTTTCGACAACGTCTCAGAGGACGGCCCGGGGACAGGTTCGGCGAGTTTGAAATTATCGTAATCTTCCACATCACAAAAATACAGTGAAGTGAACAGCTCTTGCAGGCAAACGATCCGCGCTCCCTTGGAAGCCGCTTCGCGAATGCCTGTGATAGCTTTGGAAAGATTCTCCTGCGCGTTGGCGGTACAAGACATCTGAACCAATCCAACATTAACTTTTTTGCTCACGGCTCTATAATTGTTGTTGCGCAAAAATAGTTCTATTCGGGGATAAATAGGCGATGGAGCCGGGAATTTGCCGGATGGCGGGAACAAGAATGTATGTAAAAAAGCAGAGACGTGACCGCTCACGTCTCTGCTTTAGTGTTCTATGCTGTTTTGGCTACATGAACGAACGATTCATCCTTTGATTCAAGGTCTGAACTGCCCATGAGCCATATATCAACGGCGCGGGCGGCCTCGCGGCCTTCCGAGATCGCCCAGACTACGAGAGATTGTCCCCGGCGAATGTCCCCGGCGGCAAAGATCCCCTCGCGTGTGCTCATATAGTTTTCTGTTTTGATATTGCCTCTTTCATCCAGAGCAACCTGTAATTCATCAACCATTCCGGCTTTTTCAGCGCCGACAAAACCAACAGCAAGTAGCGCGAGCTCACAAGGCACGACGCGCTCTGTGCCCGCCACTTCCTGAAAGCCCATCTTGCCCTGGCGATCAGGACCCCAGGCAATATCAACTAACTTCAAGCCTGTAAGCTTTCCGTTGCTGTCTCCGATAAATTCCTTCGTGAGGATAGCCCACTTCCGATCGACGCCTTCCTCATGCGAGGACGATGTCATCAGCACCATGGGCCACAAAGGCCATGGATTGTCAGACTTCCGTGTCAGTGGCGGTTTTGACAGAAGCTCGATCTGTGTTACGCTTGCAGCGCCCTGGCGATTAGAAGTGCCCACACAGTCGGATCCTGTGTCGCCACCACCGATGACGATCACATTTTTCCCTGTCGCGAGGATCTCTTCAACGCTCACCTTGTCGCCGGCCACACGCTGATTCTGCTGAGGCAGGAACTCCATTGCAAAGTGAACACCTTTCAGATTCCGTCCCGGGATCGGCAGATCGCGCGGCGCCGAAGCTCCGCCGCAAAGTACCACCGCGTCGAACTCCTCCTGCAGATGCTGCGCACTAACGTTGACGCCGACATGGGCGTTTGTCCGGAAGATGATTCCTTCCTGTTCCATCAACCGGATGCGGCGATCGATGACATGCTTTTCGAGCTTGAAGTCCGGAATGCCGTAGCGCAGGAGGCCACCGATCCGGTCACTGCGTTCAAACACGGTGACCCAATGTCCGGCTTTGTTCAACTGCGCAGCTGCCGCGAGGCCGGCGGGTCCTGAACCAACAACGGCGATGCGCTTGCCTGTGCGCGACTTCGGCGGTGTCGGTTTAATATATCCCTTCTCAAATGCTTTTTCAGCAATGGTCTTCTCGATGTATTCTATCGTCACCGGATCATTGTTGATGCTAAGCACACAGCTTGCTTCACAAGGAGCAGGGCATATCCTTCCGGTAAAATCCGGAAAATTATTCGTGCTGCTCAATATCTGGATTGCTTCTTCCCAACGATCCTGATTCACTGCTTCATTGAAATCAGGAATATTGTTGCCGAGCGGGCATCCATTGTGACAGAATGGAACGCCGCAGTCCATGCAACGCGCTGCGTTCTGCTTGACCTTTTCCTTATCCAGCGGCGTGTAAATTTCCTTGTAGTCCTTTAACCGCTCTTTGGGATCACGGGATGTTGGCATCTCCCGCTTGTACTTCATAAACCCATCTATTTGACCCATGTCGTGATTTTAATCTGTTGTTA
>CBFGXV010000579.1:0-2812 GCA_965652755.1 uncultured Chryseosolibacter sp.
TCAAGTTCGCCCTGCAGAATGCGCCCGGCGTAAGTGAAATAGCCTCGTTCGGTGGATTCCAGAAACAGTATCAGGTGACTGTCAATCCAAACAAGCTTACCTATTATGGAATCTCAGTTCAAGAAGTTATCCAGTCTGTGCGCTCCAACAACAACGAGGCCGGGGGCCGCAAGTTCGAGATGAGTGATATTGGTTACATTATCAAAACAAGCGGTTATCTTGAGTCTGTTGAAGAAATAGAAAACATCAACGTCAAAACCAAAAACGCAACACCTGTTACAATCCGCGACATTGGGACGGTATAAATGACGGGCGAGACACGTCTTGGAATATTTGATCTGAACGGCGAAGGCGAGGCCGTCGGCGGAATTGTTGTAATGCGCTACGGCGAAAATGCGGATGAGGTCATCGCCGGAGTGAAGAAAAAAATGGAGGAGGTGTCGAAAGGATTTCCGCAAGGGGTCAAATTCAACATTATATACGACCGGAGCGAGTTGATCCAGGAATCAATCTCATCCATCAAGACAACATTGATCGAAGAGATGATAGTCGTTTCGATAATCGTTATTTTGTTTCTCTTTCACTGGCGGAGCGCTGCCAGTATTATTATTCAGATCCCCATCACAATTGCTACAAGCTTTATCTTGCTGAACGCATTTGATATCTCTTCAAACATTATGTCACTGACGGGAATCGCGCTCGCCATCGGCGTGATCGTCGATAACGGGATTATCATGGCCGAAAACTCATACAAACATTTATCAACACGCTTCGAGGAATTAAATCCCGAAACCGAAAAATAAGTTATGGTAAAGAAGCTATTCAAAAGGAATTACAACAGGATCGATGAAACCGAAAGGATGTCGATCATCGAGAAATCTTCGAAACAGGTTTCGCGCGGTGTTTTCTATTCGACAATTATCATCATCACTTCATTTCTCCCTGTGTTCATGTTAACCGGTCAGGAAGGGAAGCTGTTTCATCCGCTGGCATATACAAAAACGTTCATCATGCTGGTTGATGCGATCCTTGTGGTAACACTGGCCCCGGTCATCATCTCATACTTTATGAAAGGAAAATTCACACATGAGCGAAAGAATCCGCTGAACCGGTTCCTGGAAAAGGTATACGAGCCGGTGATCAGAGCATGTATGAAATGGCGAAAGACTACGATCGGAATAAACATACTGGCGCTCCTCATAAGCATTCCGCTGCTGATGAGCCTCGGCACTGAATTCATGCCTCCATTGGATGAGCAATCGATACTTTTCATGCCCGTTACATTGCCGGACGTTTCCAACGAAGAGGCAAAGCGTATTCTCCAGGTCCAGGACAAGATCATCAAATCAGTGCCCGAGGTCGACAAGGTTCTGGGCAAGGCCGGACGCGCGAGCACTGCAACTGACAACTCCCCCGTCAGCATGATTGAAACAATAATCATGTTGAAACCAAAGTCTGAGTGGCGGGCGGATATCACCAAAAACGACATCATCAATGAGCTTGACGCGAAGATGCAGATACCCGGCGTGGTCAACGGGTGGACACAACCCATCATCAACCGCATCAACATGCTTGCAACAGGGATCCGTACGGACGTAGGTGTTAAAGTGTACGGGCAAAACCTTGACAGCATCGCGGCAGTTTCGGAACGGGTAAAGTCCGCTTTACAAAATATTCCCGGCGTAAAGGATCTATACGTCGATCCGGTAACAGGAGGAAAGTACCTGACCATCGATGTAAACCGAAGTGCTCTGGGCAGATATGGATTAACGGTTGACGATGTGAACACGATCGTTGAATCGGCTATCGGCGGATCTCCTATTGGTCAGACCATCGAAGGGCGTCAGCGATTTACCATCAGTGTCAGGCTTGCGCAGGATTATCGCAACAGTATTGAGCAGCTGCAGCGGATCCCGATTCAGACGCAGGCCATGGGCACGATTCCGTTGTCAGCCGTCGCCGACATCAAATTTGAAAATGGGCCGCCAATGATCGTATCGGAAAATGCGATGCTGCGCGGAGCGGTACTATTCAACGTAAGGGACAGAGATCTGGGAAGCACCGTTGAGGAAGCGATGAAAGCGCTGAGCCAGGACATGGGCGTCTTGCCCAACGGATACTATCTGGAATGGAGCGGACAGTACGAAAACCTGATACGCGGAAAACAAACACTGATGCTTATCCTTCCCGTGGTACTGCTCATCATCTTCGTGTCGCTATACCTCGCGTTCAAGTCCGTGCGCGAAGCATTCTTTAGCCTGATCACTGTTCCTTTCGCGCTGATCGGCGGCGCTTACATGGTGTACTTCTACGGCGTGAATCTTTCTGTCGCCGTGGCAGTCGGCTTCATCGCGCTCTTCGGCATTGCAGTTGAGACAGGTGTCGTGATGATTATCTATCTGAACGATGCCATGCAACAACTGGTAAAGCTTCGTGGAAACTCAAGCGAGACTATCTCAAAGGATGAGCTCAGGGAATATGTGATTGCAGGGGCCGCCAAACGGCTAAGGCCAAAACTGATGACTGTGTGCGTTGCGCTTTTTGGGCTTGTACCTGTATTGTGGTCTACAGGTGTTGGCAGCGACGTAATGCAGCCTATCGTGTTGCCAATGATCGGCGGCGTACTGACATCCTCCACGCATATCCTGCTTGTCACGCCATTGATCTTCCTCATGACAAAAGAATATGAACTGAGAAAATTCGGAAAACTGGAAGTATATGAAGCACAACATTAAAAGAGCATTTCTGTTCGCGGGATTTTGATACGGGTTGGAATTCGTACTTCACATACACCTTCTCCAGCCGTCCACCG
>CBFGXV010000580.1:0-2808 GCA_965652755.1 uncultured Chryseosolibacter sp.
TGCCAAATACAAATCCCAGATATGCGCCGACGAAAAGGGCGGGCGCAAAATTTCCACCGTTGCCGCCGCTGCCGAGGGTGATCGCAGCCGCGAGCGGTTTCACAAAAATGAGAAGGCCGAGGAGCAGGATGTGATGACGGTTATCCGCCATCAGCGGATAAAGGATGCTGTTTTGAAAGAGCGTTCCGGGAGTAAGGTTTGCGAGTTCCTTTATTGTTTCGTAACCCTCTCCGAAAAGTGGAGGGAACAACAGCAGGATGATGAAAAGCAGTAGCCCGCCAGTTGCGGCGCGCACCCAGATACTTTCCACCTGGTGTATCCTGGCCTCGGCCCAGCTGAATACTCTCGTATAATAGACCGATACAAGTCCGGCAATGATGCCAAGCAGGATATAGTATGGAACGTTGTGATAGTCGAATGGTTGCTGGAGCGAAAATGAGAGGGTTATACCTTCCTTCAGGATGATTTTGGAAAGCAGGGCGCCGGATGCCGCGGAAATGATGAGCGGAATAAAGGCTGCGGAACTGACGTCTGCCAGCAAGACCTCAATGGCGAAGAGCACACCGGCGATGGGTGAGTTAAAGGCGGCAGCGATACCTGCTGATGCGCCACAGCCAAGAAGGATCGTTCTTTCCCGGGTCGTCAGCTTGTAGGTGGTGCCGTAGTTGGAGCCAATTGCCGAACCTGTGCTAACCATGGGAGATTCAAGCCCGACAGATCCGCCAAAGCCCACCGTGAGTGCGCTGGTGATCATATGTGCGTAGGTCTCCTGTGGCGGGATCTTGCTTGAGTTTTTAGCAATGGAATAAACGATTTCCGGATTGCCTTTTCGCAGTCTTCCCTTGTGAAAGTAACGGATATAAAACACCGTGAGCAGGATCCCCATTGTCGGGAACAAGGCAAAAAGAAAAAACTCTTCGTAGTTGCCGGAATAAAAAGTAACAAGTTGGCCGATGCTGTGCACAACATACTTTACGGCAACCGCGGCCAGCCCTGAGGTCAACCCAACAAGGATACCTGAAAAGATGAGAAACTGGCGGGCTGAAAGTTTCTCGCCGAGATACAGGATCGGTTTCCTAATCAGACCATGAAGTAAATCGATCATGTTTGTGGCATCTCAGTTGTCTGCAAATAAAGGAAAATATATTAACTGATGTTGCGTTGTCAGTCTTTCTCTCGAGTTGTCCCCCGAACGGCAGATGCAAGGATGAGGGCAATTGCAGAAGGAAACCTTCTGTAACGAGATGGAGCAAACCCCATTATTAAAAATGGAAATTCTTATTTTCTATACAATTTTTGAATATTTTCAGAGTTAATGATGTATTGATACCGGTGGCGAGTTCTGCCATCGCCTAATCAATTGTTTTACATTTAACGAATCAAAGTATGAATAATAAACCCATTCATTTTATGTCGCGGTTCCGCGTTCTTTTTTTTAGCGTCGCCCTCATGGTTTTTCTGGCGTCGTGTATGGACGACGATGATACGTTCGTCAGCCAGCCTGTAGAAGTGGCTTATGTTTCAATCTACCACGCGGCTCCTGATGCACCGGAGTTTGATATAGTTGTTGACGGTCGGGTGATCAACCAGAATCCGTTCGATTATACATCGTATTCCGGTTACCTTAATTTTTATACCGGTAACAGAACGATACGTTTTAACAGCGTTAACGCGAATAGTGCGTTGATCGATACCACGTTCAATTTTGAGGATGGAAAAGCGTACTCGTTGTTCGCGATCAACAGACTTCCTGACGTCGAGGCGCTGCTGGTGGTTGACAGCGCTGCTTCACCAGCAGCCGGAAAAGCTATGGTGAGGTTTGTTAATCTTTCTCCGGACGCGTCTTCGTTTGAAGTGGCTGTTCCTGAAAGTGCTGCGCCGCTATTTTCAGGCAAGGCCTTTAAAGAAGCCACACAGTATCAGGAGATCGACGCAAAGACGTATGACTTTGAAATTCGGAATGCTGGCGCGTCCGGGTCAGTTGTTTCAGCTGCGGATGTAGAGATTCTTCCCGGAAGATATTACACCATCATCACCCGTGGTTTTGTAAATCCCCCGCAGGGTAATTCCAATATCTTGAGTGTCGAGGTGCTGGACTAACCAGTACTTGTAAAAACAAAAAATCGTTTGCCAGTGAAGGTAAACGATTCTTTTTGCTCTGACCACAGATCAGATCGTCGTTTCATCATCGATCTCAGCCTCGTCAGCGAGCAAATGCTGTCGCTTGGTACCCGATGGTCCCTTGTCAGCACTCTTGTTCTCAGGCCTCTCGTCATCTTTCACTGGATTTTCGCGTTCGCGGCCGCTATTCGGCTCAATGATCTGAGGTGGCTTCGGCGTATCATCCGGCTCATATGGCTCCTTGATCTTTTTCTTGTCGTTTTTCATAATGCGTATGTGATGGTTAGAGGAGAAAAGAACAAAACCATGCCGCTTACGGATGTGCGCGCTTTTGCCATGTGCATTCCGGAAGGTGATCCGGTACAAATTTTTATGATAACGGTTTAACGAAGCGGTTGAGTGCCGCACGAAATTCTAAACTAATTTTATTTTAAACCTAAAAAGTTATGGCAACTGCAACGAAGATTAAGAATATTGCTGCTGGAATTAACCCTGAGCATAAGGAGGGTAAAATCGCTCGAACAATTGAAGAGCAAACCGCAAAAATTCCCTCCGATGTATTTCTCTGGGCGGCTATTGGCGCGATGGCGTGTTCCTTCACACTAAAGTTAATGAAGAATGATCCGATGTCGTTGTTCATCGGCCAGTGGCCTGCACCATTCCTGTTGTTTGGCATTTACAACAAGA
>CBFGXV010000581.1:0-2802 GCA_965652755.1 uncultured Chryseosolibacter sp.
GACGGAGTAATCAATCTTACGGATGCGGCAGGACTGCTGGTTGAAGATTCAAGACGTTTGAACATATCGGGCTGCAGCATCCTGGATTTCGACAATGCTGGTTTAATATTACGTCGCGTGACAGACAGTATCGTGTCGGGCTGTATCGTCAGGAATGATACTGGGCAACCCCGGCTTTAAAGCGATTCGCGATGAGGGCGGCAAAAAATAACTTGATAGGGAACAACCTTCTGTTATCACCGCCTCGCCGCGCCGTCGGACGACCTCACGCAACCGCCATTGTTTAAGCATGGTATAGTTTTTTAGACGATTTTCTCAAACAAAATTACTATGGCAACAACAGCCAAGAAGTCCGGACCTAAAGACAGAAGCTACGTGAACAAGTCAGAGAAATACGAGGTCGAGCATGAGTCCAAGCGCAAATCGCCTGCGAAAAAATTTGGCGGCAAGAAGTCAAGCTAGGACAGTTTCTTCGTACGAATATGAAATTGGAAAATAGCGGGGTCCTCGAGATCGCACAGCGGATAAAAGAGTCAAGGAGGATCCTCGAAAGGACCCATCTCCGGATATTGCGGTCCCTGGAGGACTTTGAGACTTTACACGAGCCTGTCGCTAAAGCCCGGCTCATTCTCGCCAGGAGCCAGTCGGCGCGTAGCCGATCGGTTGAATGATAAAAGATGTCGATGTGCTCAGGCCTGAACCCGGTTCATCGGCCTGTGGTTATATTGTCTGTGACCGTCGTTTCGGCCTTGGTGCTGGTCATCGGCATTTCTGATCTGGCTGTCTCGAATTGACGTATCAGTAAGTGCACACATATCTCGGTTGTGATCACCCAAATGAGTATCACAAGTACCAGATTTCCGACTCCGCCGTACATGCTGAATATGGTTTCATCGAAGATTTTTTCCTGGTCCACAAACATCCAGGCGACAACGGAACAAAGATTCGTGCAGTACTCTATTTCCGGAACTCCTTTTCCATTTTATCGCGATCGAACTCTCTTTCGTTGTTCGCCAGCCAGATGGCAGCGACGCCGTTGCCGATAAAGTTTGTGATGGCGCGGGCTTCCGACATGAATCGATCAACGCCCAATAGCAGGGCTAACCCTTCGATGGGAATGATCTTCACCGCTGTGAGTGTGGATGCGAGAACTACAAAACCGCTTCCGGTAACCCCGGCGGCTCCTTTTGACGTAACAAAAAGGATTCCGATGATCGCTATGATGTTCTCCCAGGACAAATGCACATTAAAGGCCTGGGCGAGAAAGAGGATTGCCATAGAAAGATAAATGGTCGTGCCATCGAGATTGAAAGAGTAGCCAGCGGGCACGACAAGCCCAACGACAGGTTTCGAGCAACCCATACGCTCAAGCTTTTCCATGAGTGATGGCAACCCGGCTTCCGAAGAGGAAGTACCCAACACGATCAGCAACTCTTCCCGGATATATTTCAAGAACTTCAGGAGGCTCACCCGGTAATATTTCAGGATAAAATATAAAACGACAAAGACGAATAGCCCCATCGTGATGTATACGGTGATCATGAGCTTTGCCAACGGTATCAGCGTATCAATTCCGTATTTTCCGATGGTGTACGCCATTCCCCCAAAAGCGCCGAGGGGGGCGAGGTACATGACCATGTGCAGTCCCCTGAATACATATTGCGACAGGTGGTTTAGAACGCGAATGACTTTCTCCCGTCCGTTGACTTTGCTCAACACAACGCCAAACGCGATCGAGAATAACAACACCTGAATGGTGATGTTGTCTTTTAAAAATTGAGCCCAGCTAAAGTCAGTGGCTTGCTGGGCATATTGATAGACTTCCTTGCCTTTTACTTCGGGCGTCGCCACTCCCGCCCCGGGCTCCACAACATACGACACAATTATTCCAATGACCAGCGCAAGGGTTGTGACAACTTCAAAATACAGGATTGCCTTTCCGCCAACTCTGCCTACCTTTTTCAGGCTGGACATTCCGCTGATGCCAAGAGAGATGGTCAGGAAAATGATGGGGTAAATGAATACTTTGATAATTTCAATGAAACCCGTTCCGAGTATCCGCATTTTAACTGCCAAGTCAGGCGCGTAGTGGCCCAGCAGCGCCCCCGTGGTGATTGCCAGGAGAACCCAGAATGTAAGGTTGGAAAGCAGTCTCTTCAAGATGATCTTTTCTTTAGGTGGCGCTTGAGGCGCAGCTATATGCCCGCTCTAATGTGGACAAAAATAGGATAAGTTCACTGACTTGAAGAAGCCGGGAGAAAAAACCAGGAGAATTTGGATAGACGGGGGCGTCAAATTTATGAGTGATTCCCCATAGCCCGATGAGTCAAACGCGGAAGTGGACGCGCAGGGTGAATTACGATCCTGTTGTTTAAGGTGACGTGGAATGTTTATGAGGCGATTGAATCATAAATACCGAAACGTCTGACAAAAAAGAGGGCTGAACGCGGGATAACAGCCGCAGTCGCCTTGGCGCTGCGGAGGTTCGCGGTTCAGCCCACGGAAATTAGTCTGGTTTCATGATGAGTTCGGACCCGTCGCCGGCGCGGAGCTTGATCTCGTCATCTTCGAGCTCAACTACGGTAAAATTCTCAGACGTGTTGGATCCGGCAAATACGAGTGCAAGATTATCGCCCTGCAACGTCCATTGCCCCGACATCATTTGGTCACCATCGCCCATCTTCACATTCCCGTTTCTCCAAAAAGTGATCGTTTGACGTTTCTCATCACGGGTGAGTTTGTCCTTGTCTCCGGAGGCGTCTGTTTCCTTTTGTGCCTTCCATGTTTTTTCATCCTTGCCTG
>CBFGXV010000582.1:0-2790 GCA_965652755.1 uncultured Chryseosolibacter sp.
TCTGCTCGTCTTTTCGTCTTTGTCCGTGCTCGCACAGTCCAAACGCGAGATGCCTTTTACAAGCTCATCACCAAATGCAAACAAGCTGCTCAGAAATGCATGGGTTGCATTAGGTGATTTCAGGATAGAAGATGCCAATCGCTACGCGCACGAAGTTCTTGAGCAAGACCCTGACTGCGCCA
Organism: uncultured Chryseosolibacter sp.; assembly: GCA_965652755.1. GTDB lineage: Bacteria > Bacteroidota > Bacteroidia > Cytophagales > Cyclobacteriaceae > Chryseosolibacter. Next base: position 183 of record CBFGXV010000582.1, read on the forward strand.
TGGCGTACGCCTCCCTGTTCTCGCAAAACAAGGATGAAGTAGACGAGAATATGAAACAAGCCGGGATGAAGAAATTGTCAACAGATGAAAGACTCTTTCTCGAGGCGGTGAAAGCAAGAAGGGAAAACAGACCCAACCAGGAATACTTCGAGCCATTGATCAGAAAATACCCATCCGATAACTATCTGCATCTATGGGCGATGTACAACAGCAGCGACCCGGAGAAGGCTATCGAGATCGGAGAGACGATTATCCGGAAAAATCCGAAGTTTGCACCTGCCTATAACATGTTAGGATATCTATACATGAACAAAGATGAAATGGCGGTCGCAGACAACTACTTCACAAAATATATTTCTCTCAGACCGGACCTTGCAAACCCCTACGATTCAAAAGGTGATTACTTCATGCGCGCAGGCAGGGTTGAAGAGGCGATTCCCCTCTATGAAAAGGCCGCCGCACTGGGAATGACTGCCTCCAAAACGAAAGCTGATCGCGCAAGGGCGCGATTGAGATTTCCACAGCCTTCAACGGAGGACGCCTCCATGATACAGGAAATTACCGCAGCAGCATTCGCCGGATACAAGGAACGCAATGTTGACGATTTCGTCAAACACCAGGCGGAACAGGCCGTGGAGATTTTTCCGGATCAAAGAGTGAACATAGGAAAGCCCAATATCAGAATGAGGGCGTCAAACAGCTTCCAGAATGCTACCATACTGAAAAATGAATTCACACTTGAACCGATAAGAGGCGCTGGTCCGATCGCAGTGACCTACGGGACGTCACAATCAGTGGTGCGGGAAAATATTTCGGGAAAAGAAATTGCACAAACGTTCAACACGATCTTCCTCTACCGCAAAGGAAATGACGGGGATTGGAAGATCATAGCCAACCATTACTACGGATGGAACGAAGAAGGCCAGCCTTTGTCCGCGGAAGACAGGGCAAGCATCGGCAAAGTGATCGCGTCCTGGGAGTATGTCCTGAGGCCGGAAGAAATTCTGACGGAAACTCACGTTGAAGATTTTGGGCGATTGTTTTCCCCTCAGGCAATAGAACTTTTTGGAAACCTTGTGTCCAACGTTGGGCTGCCAAACCTTAAGGCGCGGTGGAGCCATTACACGGGCTCCAAAATGGAAACCAACTCGCTGGGCATGATCGGTATTGAAGGCGCCGGGCGCAGGGCCATAGCGTGGGGAATTGGAAACCAACATTTCTACGCCCCTAATTCCACCGAACTGCAAAAATTCGAGTTTCCCTGGGCCATGATCCTGACAAAAGAAAAGGATGACGTCTGGAGGATATTGGTCCAGCACTGGGGTGCGGATTAACACTGTTGGATAAACCATTCAAGGGCTTCCATCGCGAACGCGATTGGGTCTTAGAGAAATCCAGCCGGATCGCGGAAAAGCCACAATCGCAATGCACTCCTGCGCAAGAGTCGCCGGAGTGCACGCTTCCTTTCTGTCTGACCTCTTTTAGCATCTCGTATCAAACATAAAAAAAAGCATCATGAAAAAGATTGTTAACACCATTTGCCTTTGCGGCTTCATGTTAAGCGCGTGCCTAATTGGCTGTGATCGTTCTCAAACAACTTCAGAAAACGACGACATAGATACGACCGTCGTCGTCAAACCGGTTACCACAGTGCAGTCGCCTGTTTATGACGCGTCAAAGGATCCGATGGTCGTCGGCGCAAAATTTACTAAAAAGGTAGGCGACACGTTAGACATCAAAATGTACGAACTAACGTTAAAACCGGGTGAGTCAGCCACCCTGCATACACATCCTGACCACACATTCTATATCCTTCAGGGTGGTAAAATGGAAGTCACTTTTCAGGGACAGGGTACTGTGGTAATGGATCTCAAAGAAGGCATGGGCGGGATCAGTGGTCCGGTGTCCGACGCGGCTAAGAATGTAGGTAAGACAACAATCAAAATGCTTATCCACGATATCTATCGGCCCAGAGCTCAATAATTTTCTCCGGCACGTGTGCCGAGAAATGATCACCGATCATCCTGCAGGCGACCGGACATAATATCTTTGTCCGCTTCCTGCAGGAACATCGTGTGCATCCGTTTGCCAAGGTAAGGCGCAGATGAAAATAATTTTCCTGTGGCAAACCATCGCAAATACACCTTGTACCCGGAGTTTCACCTCGCATGCGCTCGGCTCACTCCGGGCTATGCATGTTGGACCCCTTCAGGGTCCGGGCTTTTCCGGCCAGCCAAACAACAACGGATGTTAATCGAGCGTCGACACGCTTGCAATCATGTAGTACACACCCAACCCTGGAAGGGTTGATTATGAATAGCCCCGCGTGAAAACCTGAAAGGTTGTAACGCGGGGTAGCATGGCAGTAGTGCATGGTGTGGCCCAGGAAAGTTATGATCGACGCACAATCTATTGGCCACACGGATGCGCGACGTCCCGGCGCAGGCGAATAACCTGTCAGCCTGGCAACCCGATCCTCCTCAATCAGATCTTGAAGAATATCTTTTTCTTATATAACCAGTAACAGATGTACCACAACGCCGCCCACACGACCAGGCTTGTAACAACAGCAACCATCATCTCGCCACCCCATGAGAAAAATGCCTTC
>CBFGXV010000583.1:0-2780 GCA_965652755.1 uncultured Chryseosolibacter sp.
ATGTTTGCACCACGCCCGATGGACGTCGCGAAAGAATTGGTCCGCGTGACGAAGACCGGGGGAAGGGTGATCATGGGTAACTGGATTCCCAACGACCCGACCCTGGTGGCGCAGATATTAAAAGTGAGCTCCGCATACACACCGCCACCACCGGAAGGTTTTGTTAGTCCGATGTTGTGGGGCGTTGAAAGTCATGTGATCGAACGTTTCGCGAATGCGGGAATTTCTAAAGAGAATATCTCATTCAAACGGGAAACATTCACATTTAATGCCGCAAGTTCACCTGCAGAGTTTGTCGACCAGTTCCGAAAATATTACGGGCCGACGATGAACGCCTTCGAAGCCGCTGAAAAAAACGGAAAGGCAGAACAGCTACGGAATGAACTCGTCGCTTTGTTTGAAAGTCAGAACCAGAGTGGTAGTAAGAACAAGACTTCTATCCCAGCGACGTTCATGCTTGTGACGGTTGCTGTTTGACGGGAACACAATATGTTCGAAGGCCAGGAAGTCAAGCCTGGCCTTTTTTCACCGGGCATGACCGGCAGACTCCGAGCAATTCCTATAGCCACCGCCTTACATTTTTTCTGTACCGCACATACGCATCACCAAAGATCTTTTCTAACGCCCCTTCCTCGGGCTTGATCTGATATTGTGTTATGAATCCAATGAATAGGAAGACACCAATCACAGCCAACCAGCTCTCAAGAAAAACAACCCATGCCGTAAGGATGATCGCCATGCCGAGATAGATCGGATTTCGTGTGTAGCGGAAGATACCCGTAGTGACGAGCGTTGTGGGCTCCGTGAGCGATCGACGATCGGGATGAATGGTTGTCTTGCGACGGATAATGTTCACAACACCGGACGCAAGCACACACATGCCGCCGAGCAGGATAACCCAAAAGAGGATCATGCGATTCCGGATCTCGAAATCAAATGCTGGTGTCCACTTGTCTGTCAGCCACATCAGAAGACCGCAAATCAAAAGTACAACGGGGGGCGGGATCATTGCTTTCATAAACACGTGGCTTGTTGTCAAAAATCTTTACAGGCAGATCATAATTCTTTACTACCCGACGCGTATCGGCTCCAACTCATGATGCGATTTGATCAGCGCCACAAATTTTTGGCTTAAGGTGACACCTCTGTCTTTGTAATAGGTCAGGATCTCATTCCCCAGCCGCGTATTAATATGATTGTAATGGACCTCTTTATTGATCTTGATAAACCCCGAAAGATCGGTCAGATCAGGCCTGACGGCACCATCCACCTGGGGTGCATCAAGTACGCAATTAACAAAACTGGTGCCCAGTGTTGTTCCTAACATAAAGAACCAGGACACCTCACCAGAAACTTCAGCTTCAAATTTACAGCTGTTGAATGTCAGCGCCCCGGGCATGAGACCATTATTACTTCCTGTTAAACGAACGATCCTGCACTGTTCAAACACTGCGTCCGCAATGTTGTTTCCAACGTATGCTGCAACACCGTTACACCTGGCGATCCTTATTTCAGGATACAAGGCGTGCGCATCTATGTAGTTGTTCGTTACGCCATTCTTCATAAGAAAGTGCACTTCTTCAGACTGCGGTGGTTGTGCGGTAATCTTTTCGAGGTGGATGTCTTCGAATATCATCTTGCAGTTGGGTTCCATCCGATTGCCGTCATACGAGCCCGGCTTTGACAATTTCAGCATCTGCGGATCCATCACGTTCAGCAGGCGCATGCCCTGTTGCCTTCCTTCAACCATGATGTTACGGAATTCGAGATGATAGGGAAAGAAAACTCTATCGCCATCCGCGCGCTGACCGAAAGCAGAAGTGCGCATGAGCCACGAAATGCTTTCAGATTCAGGTACAGTCCTGAAGTCTACAACCACATCCTCAACCTTCACTGTTCTGCCATACCCGATGGGATATCTGTAATCGAAATCATCAGCTACAAAAGATAAGATTGCCGTCTCCCCTCTAGTGATCGGCGCATGCCTGCAATTGCGGATGCGTATATCCCCATCCCACTTCGCACCAAAATCTCTCCTGAAGGAGATGAAGCTAGAGCCCATACATGTTGTGTTTTCCACAAACAGATCTCCGCCTCCGGTGATGGTAATGCCGTTTGATCCGATTTTTGAATCCTTGATATAAAGGTTCCAGCAATGAAAATGAACGTCGACACGGTTGAGCACGCATTGCTCTACACGGAAATTCTTAAACAGGTTTGTCCCAAACACACCCCAGTGCACCGGGCTTCCTTCTGCCGTTACATTCCGGAAGGTCGCATTCAGCACCCTGTTTCCACCAATGCCATAGGTGCCTTCCTTTACATCACGGTCTGTTCCAGGCCGGTCTTTTTCCCACGGGATCAATCGCACGTTTTCAAGGAGAACATCATAAACGTTTGAGAAAGAATAAAAGCCACCTTTGGGATTCATCGACACATCCGCGTTACCGGGCTCCAATCCCACCCATTGATTCCGGATAATTGTGCGACTTCGCTGCACGGAAAATCCGATCTGGATGTATAATCTCTCTGGCGGAGTGCTGGGGCTTTCCCCCGACATATAGAAAGTTCCACCGTCGATCACCAGAAAGCTATCGCTCCCCGGATGGGCCACAAGTGAAGTGTAGTCTGTAAACTCCCACGCGATATCACCGAGGATACGCCCGTGTTCCTCAACAAAGAAAAATTCCTCCTTCGGCTTGGAAGATCTTCCGCCATACGCTTCTCCACTGCGATATCCGATCCTGTCATTTGTATCGGAAATAACGACGAAAGAATTT
>CBFGXV010000584.1:0-2776 GCA_965652755.1 uncultured Chryseosolibacter sp.
GAAGCAGTTATGGAGAAGAGGAGGAGAAATCCTATTACATCCGGTTCGATCGCCCGCTGGTTTCACCTTACACCCGGTATGCCGGCGGAATGGAGCTCAGCAGTGGGATGATATACAACTTGGCATCGAGCAGGAAATCCAGATCGCGGAGGTGGCGTTCATTATCCGCGAGCTTGTAAGGGTTTACTGGACGGTTTTCCCGGATAAAAAGATTGTCGCGGATCACCCAGTCTTTGGATGTGCTGTGTAATGCGTTGCCGAGTCTTGTGATCGTGTTCCGGATATTCTTTGTTGTGTCATAGACCGTTCGCTGGAAATCAATGTGCCTGATAATGATCTTCCGGATGATCTTGCCCTCGTAGGGCATAAATGCCGCTTCACTTTTTACCGCTGCGACTGGATTCGTCTGTTTTTTACGCGTGATGGATTTTAGTATCCGCTTTGATAGTTTACTGTCCTTAATGTCATTGATGATCTGCTCGGCCCGGGTGGTATCCGCCGACGTCTTGGTAGTATCCCCTTCCTGCTGCGCAAAAAGCAGTCGAGGTACCAGGAGCACCGTCGTAATGAATAACAGGAACAGGGGTCGCATTATGGCTTCACAATAATTGTTTCAAAAACTCTTTGGCGTGGCGTTCTTTCCGGAACGGACAAAGCTCTTCATTGCCGCATGGCATTAACAGGTCTTAAATTGCTGTACCAACTTAAAATTTACGGTTGGCAAGATAAACACCGCCGATAATGGCTGCCATGCCTGCAAAATGACCTACGTAAAGGCTTTCACCATCGAACAAACCCCATAGAACCGCGACCACCGGTATCAGGTAGGTTACGGAGCTCGTGTAAAGCGGGGAACTGATCTTTACCAGTTTGTTAAACAAAATGGTTGCCAGGGAGGTGCTCATGAAACCGAGCAGAATAACAAAGCCAAAAGCAGTCCAGGCGCCCTCGCGCGTGGCCATTTTTTCTGTGAAAGCCGTGAAGCCGAACAGGTAAATGATTGCCAGAGGTCCGATCAATAACAGCGATACACTCGTTATGGTCATCGCGTTGAGCTCCGCGATCTTGTATTTAATGAAGTTCAGGTTGGTCGCATAAAAGATGCACGCGAGGATTACAAACACCGCGAAGAAATTAACACCGGCGATTTGTCCCCCTGTGTTCGCCAGGATCAGTATCACTGTGCCGATCAGACCCATCACAATTCCGATGATAGATTGACGGCGAAACTGCTGATCATAGAAGATTACTCCGACCAGAAGCGTACAGATGGGAGTAAGACTGTTCATGATCCCGGTCACCGAGCTCTCGAGTTCCGTCTGCGCCAGGGCAAAAAGGAAGGCAGGAAAGAATATTCCCATCAGTCCTGAGGCAAAGAGTTTTAGGTATTGGGATGACTGCAGATCTCTTAGCTTCACCAGTGCGATCGGCGCGAGGAAAACGGATGCCGCCGCAACCCTGAGCGATCCAAGTTCACCGGCGGAAAAGACTTCAAGTCCGCGTTTCATCAGGATGAAAGACGTGCCCCAAATCAAAGCGAGGAGTATCAACAGGGTAAGTGCGCGGGCGTTGTTGTTAGCTGCGTATGGCATGAATCAGATTTGCAGCGGCAAAGATGTATAAAAATTAATCTTGCGATCTTATTATTAACGGAACTGTTGCGCCAATGCTCGGATCAGACGGAAACGAGTGTCCCAGCGTAAAATTCCAGTACCTCTTCCAGAATTCCAGCCACCTCCCCGAGGCTGTCGGCTTCGACAAGACGTGTCCGGAAGGGTTTAAAATCAGGGATCGACTTGAAGTAATTGGTATAATGGCGTCTCATTTCAAAGATGCCGATGCGGTCGCCCTTCCAGCGGATGGAAAATTCCAGGTGTTTTTTAGCGGTCTTCACCCTTTCCGCAATTGTTGGAGGCGCGGGTCTCTCGCCGGCTTTGATAAAGTGTTTGATCTCCTGAAATATCCACGGATAACCGATGGCAGCGCGGCCGATCATAACACCATCGACACCGTAGCGGTTTTTGAATTCAACAGCTTTCTCCGGCGAATCAATATCACCATTGCCGAAGACCGGAATGAACATTCGTGGATTTTCCTTGATCTTTCCGATAAGAGACCAGTCCGCCGAACCTTTATACATCTGGACCCGTGTTCTGCCGTGGATTGTGAGAGCCTGGATGCCTATATCCTGCAGGCGCTCGGCAACGTCTACGACATTTTTTGTGTTGTCGTCCCAACCCAACCGGGTCTTGACTGTGACCGGGAGGCTTGTCGCTTTCACGATCTCCGCGGTCATGCGGACCATCTTCGGTACGTCCTGAAGCAAAGCAGCACCCGCGCCGCGACATGCAACGGCTTTGACCGGACATCCGTAGTTAATATCGATGAGATCCGGATTTACCTCCGCGGCAATCCGGGCGGATTCCACCATGCTGGAAATTTCTCCGCCGAACAACTGGATTCCGATCGGCCGCTCGTATTCAAAGATGTCGAGCTTCTGGCGGCTTTTAGCCGCATCGCGGATCAGGCCTTCAGAAGAAATGAATTCCGTGTACATGAGATCGGCGCCACCTTCTTTGCACACCGCCCGGAACGGGGGATCACTGACATCTTCCATCGGAGCCAGTAAAAGGGGGAAATCGCCTAATTTGATGTTGCCAATGCTTACCATTCCGTCCAACTAAACAGCTATTGGATATTAAAAGCTGCGTGCCTTGTTTATATTTGCCTGCAAAGTTAAATTATTTCCGGAAGATGTATGAAAACGAGTTTGGTA
>CBFGXV010000585.1:0-2756 GCA_965652755.1 uncultured Chryseosolibacter sp.
TTTTTCTTGACTGTACTGTTAACGAATTGGTAGAGCGGGTTAAGAGAAACCGTGATCTCCAGTTTCCCCTCCAGGTCCTTAGTGAGTTTTACAATCTCTGCAATGTTAGCAGTCGAAGCTTTGGTCACGTCGTAAATGACGATAAACAACTTTGCACCTTCAAAGGTACTCGCTGTGACGTCTTCACCCTCGATGCTGGAAACCGCGTAGTCCGTGATCTTCGGCCTCGTCTTGTCTTCATTGAGTTGTACAACGCTCTCGTATTTATATTGGGTGGTATCCATGAGATACTTTTCCGAGCGCACTTGCTCGCCATTGTCCTTCCGGATGAAAACGTATTCAAATACCGGTTGCTCTTCTGGTTGCATTTGCGTCGGAATGTGGTTTCCGATCCTGTACGCGCGGAAGTCGATAAACGGCAGGTGACGAATGGCATAGACGCCGAGGAACAGACACAAAACGGTTGCAGCCCCCACTACGAGGTGTCCTTCACGCGTACGAAGAACAGGAACATAGGTCTTGCGATACCAGAACAGATGCAACACCGGGACCATGAGGATGATATCCTTGATGAAGGATTCCCACGGAGTAAGTTTGATGGCATCCCCGAAACATCCGCAATCGGTCACTTTGTTGAAATACGCGGAGTAAAAAGTAAGGAAGGTAAAAAACACCATGAGTACCAACAGCAACACCGTTGTAACGTTCATCCGGTAAAAGATCAACACAGCAACGCCAAGTACAATTTCAAGAATGATCATGATCATTCCGATCTCCAGCGCAACGGGAACGAAGAGGCTGAAGAATGAACCGAAGTCTTCGGCGAATACGCCAAAGTACTCTTCCATCTTGATCCTGGTGCCAATTGGGTCATTGAGTTTGATGAGCCCGGAAAAAATAAATAACCCGCCTACAAAAAATCTCGAAATCTGATCGGCAATATTTTTGAATGTCATGACTCTTTTAGTTTTATCAATGCAAAAACGGAATAATTGATCATATCCTGGTAGTTGGCTTTTACGCCTTCGCTGACCAATGTCTTTCCTGCGTTGTCCTCTATCTGCTTCACCCGCAACAATTTCATCAGGATAATGTCAGTTATGGATGTTACACGCATTTCGCGCCACGCTTCACCGTAATCGTGGTTTTTGTTTTGTAATAATTCAAAGGTTTCGGTTACCGCCTTGTCGTAAAGGCGCTCGAGCTCCTCGAACTTCAGATCGAGCTTATCAGAATCAGACAACTGTAATTGTATCATCGCAATAATACAGTAGTTAATGATTCCCACGAATTCATCTCTGACAGGATCGTCTACCTTCTGGGCTCCTTTTTCCTGAATACTCCTGATGCGCTGCGCTTTGATGAAGATCTGATCCGTGATCGAGGGCAGTCGGAGGATCCTCCACGCTGTACCATAATCCCGGGTTTTCTTTTCGAACAAAGCTTTGCAGGTGGAGATTACCTCTCTATATTCGATTGCAGTTTTTTCGACCATAAAAAATTAGCGGTGCAAAATACGCCATTTTCAACAAACAAAACACTTAACATCAATGGAAGGCTGATTGATTTAAGTAGCCCAAAGGTTATGGGCATCTTAAACATTACTCCAGACAGCTTTTTTGATGGAGGTAAATATTTATCGGAAACAGCCATCGTCGAACAGGCCTTGAAAATGCTCTCCGAAGGAGCTGATCTTATTGATGTCGGCGGATATTCGTCAAGACCCGGGGCCGAGGATATTTCTCCCGGGGAGGAGCAGGATCGGGTAGTTAAAGCTGTGACACTCATTCTGAAGAATTTTCCCGATACGATTATTTCCGTCGACACTTTCAGGGCAGCGGTCGCGGAGGCGGCGGTCGACTCCGGCGCTTCCATCATTAATGATATCGCAGGCGGAGCACTGGACCATGAGATGTTCCCGACAGTTGCGCGCCTGAAAGTACCCTATATACTCATGCACATGAGAGGGAATCCCCGCAATATGTCCTCGCAAACCCATTATGATCACTTATTAAAAGAAGTCATTGATTATTTCCATCAGAAGATATTCGCGTTGCGAAACCTGGACGTAAAAGACATCATCGTGGATCCGGGTTTTGGTTTCTCGAAGACGATCGGACAAAACTTCGCACTGCTCAACGACCTCGAAAAATTCTCCGTGCTGGGAAGACCAGTGCTGGCAGGCCTGTCCCGCAAATCCCTCATATGGAAAACACTTAACACCGAGCCGGGCGCCGCCTTGAATGGTACAACGGCACTCAATACTATTGCACTGATGAAAGGCGTTGATATCCTGAGAGTGCATGACGTTAAGGAAGCCCGGGAGGTCATCAAACTTTTTACTTCACTGCGGGTTAATGTCAGCCAGTGATGTTCTATCTTTAGCGCTAACGGTTGATATTTGGTATTTTTGTCTGAAATGATTTTTGTTTTCAAAATCGGATTTCTCGAAGTAAGCTGGGTCGATATCATTGATATAAGTCTGGTAAGTATTCTTTTATACCAGGTATACAAGCTGATAAGGAGCAGTATTGCCGTCAATATTTTCCTCGGCATCCTCGCATTGTACCTCGTCTACCTGATTGTACGCGCCGCTGAAATGGAACTGCTGGCAACCATCCTCGGTCAGTTTATGGGTGTGGGTGTGCTGGCAATGATCATCCTTTTTCAACCCGAGATCAGAAAATTTCTTCTGGTGATCGGCCGCAGCACCGAATTTCGCGAAAACATTTTCAAAACGATCGCCAACTGGCGAA
>CBFGXV010000586.1:0-2749 GCA_965652755.1 uncultured Chryseosolibacter sp.
CTGATTGATACATTTAAGGATGTTATAGTATGATGGTTGACGCTAAAATTTTCAAAGGGATTGAATACGTGCAGCTGAGTGACTTACCGGAGGCTCAACGTGAAGTTCTCACTCAAACAATAAACCCGGAACTGTTCATCAAACTTCTCATTGATGGCAAGATCATCAGTGGTTGTCTGCAGTACAAGGACTACAACCGGTGGTATCAGGAACAACTCCAGCAAAAGCTGAATGCTCCCCCTCAGGAGTCCGCGCTGCCCGCGGTTGAGATCCAACCAAATCTTGCGCTGAACAAGATCTAATCCCAGATGCCTCCCTCGGGGAGTACTTCAAGAACATTTCCTTCAGGATCGTTGAAATAAAAAGATTTCTTCCCGCTCTTCCATGTTATTTCGTCAATGATCGTAACGCCTTTGCGTTTCATCTCTGACTTTATTTCCTCGTACTGCATCGAAGCCACTTCAAAAGCAAAGTGTTGCTTGCCTCCACCGTAATGCGGCGGAGGTGATTTCTTTTCGCGTGAATCTTCCGGATTGAATAATAGAAGCACCGAACTTCCGGCTCTCAGAAACAAGTGTTTTTCATTGACGTAATTGATCACAGGAAGACATAGCACATCGTGATAAAATTTTCGCGCGCCCTCCAGGTCGCGAACGTATATGCACGTCTCTTTTATCTTAAGAAATTCCATGACACATCGATTTTTTGAGTTGCGTGAATTCATACCAGATCTCTTTTACGATTTCAGCAGCAGGCTGGATTCTTTTGATAGCTGCTGACACCTGTCCGATCTCCAGTTCGCCTTCTTCAAGGTCACCCTCAAAAATTCCCAGCTTTGATCTTCGACTGCCAAGAATTAAACGCAGCTCCTCAACACTTGCGCCCCTTTTTTCCGCTTCCTCGACCTGACGGTAAAATTTATTTCTGATCATCCTTACGGGAGTAAGTTGCTTGAGAGTTAATATCGTATCGCCTTCGCAGGAATCGGTGACGCGTTTCTTGAAGTGTTCATGCGCGGAAGACTCTGTGCTCGCAGCAAACCGACTTCCGATCTGAACTCCTTCTGCTCCAAGCGCGCAGGCAGCCAGCATGGCCCGCCCATCTGCAATTCCCCCGGCGGCAATCACCGGAACAGAAACGGCATCACACACCAGTGGGATCAAAACCATGGTTGTAGTCTCCTCCCGCCCGTTATGTCCGCCAGCCTCAAAGCCTTCGGCGACGATGGCATCAACGCCGGCCTCCTGGGCCTTGCGCGCAAATTTCACGCTCGACACAACGTGGACAACAATAATACCCCGCTCTTTCAAAAAGGACGTCCACGACCCAGGGTTTCCTGCAGACGTAAACACAATTCTAACGTTCTCTTCGACCAGGACTTGCATTACCTTATCGATGTCCGGATAAAGAAGCGGCACATTGACACCAAACGGTTTATCCGTATGCATCCGGCAGCTGCGGATGTGCTCGCGCAAAACTTCAGGATACATTGAGCCGGCACCGATCAGTCCCAGACCGCCCGCTTTACTTACAGCCGCTGCAAGCCTCCACCCGCTGCACCAAACCATCCCGGCCTGGACAATTGGATACCTGATCCCGAAAAGCGAGCAAACCCTGTCTGTTTGAAAACTCATAAAGACGGAAAATTGTAAATCCAAATCATTTAAGAAAGACTAATTCATTTATTTGCGGCGGCTGGAATAAAGGGCCTCTTTTTGCCCCGCGAAGTTGTCCACAAAGAATTGATTGAGAAACTTCATCGCAACACACTGTTTTACAGCTAGTTAAAGACATTCCAGAAGTCGTTGTGGATAACTGCACAAATTTGTGGATATCTTTTTCGAAAGAATATTGCTATATAATCCGACGTTTGGTAAGGGGTTTGCAAACGCACTCACCTCATTCAGAGTTAAATCAATGATCGGATATTTTTTGAACATAACCCTTGGGGAAATCAAACGTTTCTATTCTCTTGGGCAACATACTTAGTCACAAGCCATGGGGTTGATCAAAGCTTTTACTCTCGCTGCAGTTTTTTCTTGCAAGCTGTGCCTCGCCCAGGAGGCGAAGATCATCAAGCTACCGCAGCTATTGGAGATGATGTCTGAAAAATCCGACAAGATCCACGTGATCAATTTTTGGGCTACCTGGTGCGGCCCGTGCGTGAAAGAGCTCCCTTACTTTGAGAAGGTCAATTCAGCAGCGCAATCCAATCTGCGCGTAACACTCGTGTCTCTTGATCTAGACCTGGATCCGGATCCGGCAAAGGTCCATAAGTTTATGAAAGCCCGGAAGCTGCGCTCAGAAGTCGTGATGCTTGATGAAAGCAATCCCGATTCATGGATCGACAAAATTGAAAAAGAGTGGTCGGGCTCCTTACCTGCAACAATCATAATCAATCACAAGACAGGAAAAAAGATCTTTATCGACAGAGCTCTCAAGGAAGGGCAACTGGAAACATACCTCGATGAAATCCAATAAATGAAAACAGCTATGAAAACATACTCGTTCCCCGCTCTGGCTTTCGCCGTATTCCTATTCGTTGCTGCAAAACCTTCACCGGCCGGCCACGGCGTAGGAGATACCGTGTCAGACTTCAAGTTGAAAAACTTTGACGGCAAAATGGTTGCGCTTTCCGACTACAGGAAAGAGAAAGGAGTGATCCTCATCTTCGATTGCAATACCTGTCCATACTCAAAAGCTTACAATGACCGGATCATTGCCCTTAACAAGACTTATGCCGCCAAAG
>CBFGXV010000587.1:0-2748 GCA_965652755.1 uncultured Chryseosolibacter sp.
TGAATTTACTTTTTAAAGAAATATTCCTGTTGGGTGTTTTGGGACTTATTCTATCTTTGCGCAAAATTTTTTAACCATCCGGCGTGTTAGCGGATGGTTTTTTTACCATAAACCAGATTCCTAACAAGATAAATTATGAACAATATTGTGTATCTCATTCCTGCACTTGGTGCGATCGGATTAATCGCCATGGCTATCAAATCAGCCTGGGTCACCAAACAAGACGCGGGTGAAGCAAATATGAGAGAATTGGCGGGATTCATTGCAAACGGAGCGATGGCATTCCTCAGGGCGGAATGGAAGATACTGGCATACTTCGCCGTCTTCTCTGCAATATTGTTGGGTTGGTCGGGAACACTCGTTGAGGAATCTCACCCCCTCATCGCGCTTTCGTTTTTACTCGGAGCTGTTCTGTCCGCATTCGCGGGATACATTGGAATGCGAATAGCCACCAAAGCGAACGTGAGAACGACACAGGCAGCGCGCACAAGCCTGGCCAAGGCGCTGAAGGTTTCCTTCACAGGCGGGTCTGTCATGGGAATTGGTGTAGCGGGAATTGCCGTATTGGGATTGGGTGGGTTGTTCATTGCCCTCTATCACATCTTTGTTCCCGAGGGCGCCGCCATGGATGGCCTCGAGATGAAGCGCGCGATTGAAGTTCTTGCAGGTTTCTCTCTGGGAGCTGAGTCCATTGCGCTCTTCGCACGTGTCGGAGGTGGTATATACACCAAGGCAGCCGATGTTGGAGCTGACCTGGTGGGAAAAGTAGAAGCCGGTATCCCTGAGGACGACGTAAGAAATCCTGCGACGATCGCAGACAACGTCGGGGACAACGTAGGAGACGTTGCAGGTATGGGAGCTGATCTTTTTGGATCATACGTGGCAACGATACTCGCCACCATGGTGTTGGGACAGGAGATCGACGCGTCGGCCGACAATTTCGGCGGCCTCTCTCCGATCATTCTTCCTATGATGATCGCAGGCCTTGGATTGATCTTCTCCATCGTGGGCACATGGTTCGTCCGCATCAAGAATGAAACTGACAGCGTGCAGAACGCGCTCAACATCGGTAACTGGTCATCCATTGTTTTCACAGCTATTGCTTCCTACTTCGCAGTGAGTTATTTACTGCCTGAGAATCTCGTACATCGCGGAGTTTCTTTCACCTCCACTGACGTGTTCATCGCGATCATCATCGGCCTTGTTGTGGGTGCGCTCATGAGTATGATCACCGAGTACTATACGGCTATGGGAAAACGTCCCGTACTGTCAATCATCAAGCAATCCGGCACCGGTCACGCTACAAACATCATCGGTGGCCTCTCTGTTGGTATGGAATCCACTGTGCTTCCGATCCTTATCCTGGCCGCAGGTATTATCGGATCCTATTCTTTTGCAGGCTTATACGGAGTTGCCATCGCGGCAGCGGGCATGATGGCAACAACAGCCATGCAGCTCGCCATCGATGCGTTCGGTCCTATTGCTGACAACGCAGGGGGTATTGCCGAGATGAGCCAGCTGCCTGAAGAAGTTCGTCACCGCACAGATAACCTGGATGCTGTTGGTAATACTACCGCGGCTACCGGGAAAGGCTTCGCGATAGCTTCCGCGGCCCTTACCTCGCTCGCTCTTTTTGCAGCTTTCGTGGGAGTGTCTGGTATTACAGCCATTGATATTTACAAGGCGCCTGTGCTCGCCGGGTTATTCGTCGGCGGAATGATACCGTTCATTTTCTCCTCGCTTGCTATCGCGGCCGTCGGGCGCGCAGCTATGGACATGGTGAACGAAGTAAGACGTCAGTTCCGCGAGATCCCGGGCATCATGGAATACAAGGCAAAACCGGAATACGAAAAATGCGTTGCCATTTCAACAAAGGCCTCGTTGCGGGAAATGATCGCGCCTGGCGCCATCGCCTTGCTGACTCCGGCTATCGTAGGCTTCTCATTCGGACCTGAAGTTCTCGGGGGCTTGCTCGCAGGTATTACTGTATCTGGTGTGTTGATGGGAATTTTTCAGTCAAATGCCGGCGGCGCGTGGGATAATGCGAAGAAGTCTTTTGAAAAAGGCGTTGAGATCAATGGCCAGATGTATTATAAGAAGTCGGAGCCGCACAAGGCATCTGTGACCGGGGATACCGTTGGAGATCCGTTCAAGGATACCTCCGGTCCTTCCATGAATATCCTCATTAAACTGACCTCGATCGTAGCATTGATCATTGCGCCACATATTTCTGAAGCGCCGCACGATTCCGCGGAAAGGAAAGATTCAACGAAACCTGCGGTTGAAGTGGTGTCTGAAACTTCCGTGCCCCTGCGCTGATTCAACAAGATAAAGGAACCCAAGCCCCGGATTATACGGGGCTTTTTTTATTTTTGGGGTCAGCGCTCGTCCAGGATCGTTGATTACACCCCATGTCGGGACGTTATTGAAGAATGGTTTAGAAAATCCGGGGGTTATTGTTGCTGAATATCAATTGAAAGTGCTTAAATTAATTCGAATTGGGTGTTTGGAAGGTCTTGTCTTCAGGCGCGCACCGGGTCTAAAGCTGAGGTTTAGGGGGTCCAGCGCGGGCTGGTGTGCACAAATCGGACGGTGGATGACGCCTCCCGATGTAAGATTCGGAGGAAAAAGTTACATAAAATTCAGACGAACGACGTATTTCGTCGATAAAAGGACATATTCATAGCAATGATAGTGGTTACAAAGCCCCGCAACAATGGTATACAGGACAAGCGCTAGCATGAATGA
>CBFGXV010000588.1:0-2748 GCA_965652755.1 uncultured Chryseosolibacter sp.
GGTTCAGGAACAAACAAACAGACCAAGCTGATTGCATTTCCCAGCGACCGGTCACCGGCAACCCGCGACTTTCAGTCTCGAGCAATTCGTCAGGCATTTCGCAAAGCTCCCTCCACCTAAAAATACCCACTCTTCTTCCGATCCTCCATCGACGTTTCACTGCGCTTATCATCGTTGCGCGTGCCGCGTTCGGTTTTCCGGGAGGCAGAAATCTCGACAATGATCTTTTCAAGCGTATCTGCCGACGACTCGACTGCACCGGTGATCGGCATATCGCCACAGGTTCTGAAACGCACCATTTTTTTCATGGGTTCTTCGCCCGGTTTCAGTTTCAGGTAAGGAGAGACTGAGAGCAGTGCGCCATCGCGCTGGATCACTTCGCGCTCATGCGCGTAATACAATGTAGGTATGGGAATGTTCTCGGCGAGTATGTATTGCCACACATCCATCTCCGTCCAGTTGGAGATCGGGAATACCCTGAAGTGTTCGCCGATGTGTTTGCGTCCATTGAAAAGATTCCAAAGCTCCGGACGCTGGTTCTTCGGGTCCCACTGTCCGAACTCATCGCGGTGGGAGAAAAATCGTTCCTTCGCCCGCGCCTTTTCCTCATCCCTGCGTGCACCGCCCATGGCTGCGTCGAATTTATTCTTTTCGATCGTATCCAGTAGCGTCACCGTTTGAAGCGCGTTGCGGCTCGCATTCCATCCCCGCTCTTCCTGCGCGCGTCCGGTGTCGATACTCTCCTGGACAGAGCCCACGATCAGTCGCACACCCAGTTCCTTTACCAGCCAGTCGCGATACTCCATCGTTTCCGGGAAATTATGTCCCGTATCAATGTGCACGAGTGGGAAAGGGATCTTGGCCGGATAAAATGCTTTGCGCGACAAATAGGCAAGACAGATGGAATCCTTCCCTCCGGAAAATAACAGCGCGGGATTTTCAAATTGCGCCACGACTTCGCGAATAACAAAAATGGCTTCTGACTCAAGTTCCTTCAGGTGACTCAGGTAATATTGGTGACTCATTATTCTTTGTGTTCAAAAATTATTTTTCGTTTCTGATATTTTTCGTGCTGTCCGGGCAATCAGCCACTGATCTTCGGAGTGATCGATTTCATCAACACATCGATGGATTGTTCAACACTCATTTTGTCCGTAGCGATGACAATATCCGGGTTTGCCGGCTTTTCATACGGCGAACTGATGCCCGTAAAATTCTTCACCTCACCTGCGCGGGCCTTTTTGTAGAGTCCCTTTACATCGCGCTGTTCACATATCTCGAGCGGGGTGTCCACGAACACTTCGATGTAGTTCTCTGCGCCAACGATACTCTTCACCTGCTCGCGATCTGCCTTGAAAGGCGAAATAAAAGCGGATAACAAAACAACACCAGCGTCAAGAAAAAGTTTGCATACTTCAGAAATACGACGGATGTTCTCAACGCGCGCATCATCGGTAAACGTCAGGTCCTTGTTCAAACCCGACCGGATATTATCGCCATCGAGCAGGTACGTCTTGAATCCCTGGGCGTGCAACGCAGCCTCCAGTTGCACGGCGAGCGTCGATTTCCCCGATCCCGACAGACCTGTAAACCAGATAAGCCTGGGCTTCTGGTTCATGAGCCGGTGGCGCTCTGCGGCGCTGACTTTGGTCTTTATTGGATAAATGTAATTCAAGCGAACAAGCGTTATAAGTAGAAATATGAAATAAAGCCAATACACAACACGGTGTACATCACCGTGAGCGGTGAACCGACTTTAAAAAAGTCTCTAAAAGTGTACCCGCCCGGGCCATATACCATCAGGTTAGTCTGATAGCCAATCGGCGTCATAAAATCTCCAGATGCGGCAAAGGCTATCGCCATAAAGAAGGGTGTATACGAAAGATCCATTTGCTCAGCTATTGACATCGCAATGGGGAATACAATAGAGACGGCGGCAGCATTTGTAATGAGTGCAGTAAGGAATGTTGTGACAAGGAACAGTGAAGCGAGAACGGCCACGGGCCCAAGTGATTGAACGGAGGTCACCAAAACATCGGCGATCAGGTCCGCAGCGCCGGATTTCTCAAGAGCAACGCCAACAGCAAGCGAACAAACCAGTATCAAAAGTAAGCTCAGATCAAGCTCCCGGCGGATCTCGACAATGGTCAGCACGCCAAAAAATACAAATCCCGTGAGGATTACGAGACAAATGTCAAACAAGGGTACAAGTCCGACGACGCCGCTTATCAACAACAGAACGCTGAGGATGCCGATCACGCGAATGTTCTTATTGCGTTCCGACTTGACCTTCTTTGGAACGGAGAGAAAGAACAGGTCCTTCTCGTGATTGCTGCCATTCTCGCGCTGATCGCCGGCCAGCAAGAGCAGGAAGTCGCCACCAGCGAGGTTCATCTCCCCTACTTTACCCGGCACACGTTTACCGTTGCGGTGAATGGCGATGATCGACGCATGGAATTTCTTCCGGAAATCGGAGTCCCGTATGCGTACCCCGATCAACTCAGAGTGCGCAGGTATCACCGCCTCCACAAAATTAAAATGCTCCTCCGGCTCGGTGTCCTGATTTTCGGGAACACTAAGTCCATTGTCTTCCTTTATCAACTGATAGATCGCCTGCGTGTTTCCTGAGAAGAACAGCGCGTCCTTTTCCTCGAGTACTTCATCAGGGGAAACTGGTGAAATGACCTTTTCGTCGCGGATGATCTCCACAAGGAACACATCTTTCAGGTTTCTCAACCCCGCATCCTT
>CBFGXV010000589.1:0-2737 GCA_965652755.1 uncultured Chryseosolibacter sp.
AGCTGGAT
Organism: uncultured Chryseosolibacter sp.; assembly: GCA_965652755.1. Taxonomy (GTDB): domain Bacteria; phylum Bacteroidota; class Bacteroidia; order Cytophagales; family Cyclobacteriaceae; genus Chryseosolibacter. The sequence continues at coordinate 9 of CBFGXV010000589.1, forward strand.
TATCAACTGCTGCGCAGGCTTGATCTGCGTGTAGCCTACAGGTGGCTCGATGTCAGGACGGACTACCGGTCTGGCCGGATGGCAAGGCCTCTCATCGCAAAACACCGGGCGTTTGCGAACCTGGCTTATGAAACCAGGAACAAATGGAAGTTCGACTTTACCATCCAATGGCTGGGGGACCAACGTGTTCCGGACACCTCCGTCAATCCCACGGGTTACCAGCTCCCGGGCACGGCACTTGATTACGTTCTGATGAATACGCAGGTGACGAAAGATTTCAGCGATCGCTGGAGTGTTTATCTCGGTGTGGAGAACCTGAACAACTTCACTTTGAACAACCCGATCATCTCGGCCGCGGAACCGTTCAGTGAGTATTTTGATTCGTCCCTCGTATGGGGCCCAATCTTTGGAAGAATGGCTTACGCCGGATTCAGGTACAGGCTTTAAAAGGATTGCTTGTTGTACGAGGTTAATTTCGGGTACGCAACGATCCACCGTTTTTTTTGTTTCAATAGCCAATCAAGACGAAGGGCGCCCAGTGGAAGGGGGCGGAGAAGTCCGTATTCCGGATGATCCCTAGTTTGGATTGTCGCAGCGATTCGCTGTAGGTGCCCTCCCGCTGCAAAAGGTTGCTGTAAAAATCTGTCATGAGTCTGACAGTGGATTCGTCGGCTACATTCCAGAAAGAGACAATGATGTTTGCGGCGCCGGCGTAAACAAGTGCACGAGAAAGCCCGACCACACCCTCGCCTTTGAAGATCTTACCCATACCGGTCTGGCAGGCGGATAATGTCACGAGCTTCGCATCTAATTGGAGATTGTAAATTTCGCCCGCGTACAACGCCCCATCTTCCTGCGAACCCGACCGTAAAAAGATGCGGGATAGTTCCGGCGTAGCCTCGTCCACTACCCCATGGGTTGCAAAGTGGAGAAAACTGAACTTCTTGAGATCTGCGGACTTGATCTGCTGTTCATCGGCCTGAAGTCTGGTGAATGTGGCTGAGCTGAAATTTCTTTCGGAGAACAGCCGCGAAATCGCCTGCACTTCTTTTTCGGTACCGGGCAGCTCGGCCAGGAGTCGGCTATCCGGAAAATCGACAGGGGCGCACAATAATATCGACGAGGCAGCTGATGTTGATTGCTTCCGGCTTTTTTGCAGAAGTAGTCCGGCCGAAAATTCGTAACGGATGGAGTACCTGTTCAATACATAAGGCATGTCCCTGTAATCGATGATCTTTTTCGCGTCGGCTGTCAGCAGCGCCTCAAAAGGTATAACGCTTAGCCTGCCGACAGGAAGAATGACCAGATCGGTGACGGAGGAGGGCAGGGGCGGGAGCAGGGTTCGCCCCAACGCGTGAGCGGCTTTTTTGAACGTATTGATCTCCTGGAAATAAATTCCATTCCGCAGGGCGGTAATATATTTGTTGAAATCTTCGTCCAATGTGCGCTGCCAGATCCGGAAGTGGTTCTTGCGGATGAGAAAAATATACAGCTTGTTGTTTTTCTCGTCGGTAAAATAGCTGATCAATCCCGTCTGATCAGCCAGTGTTGATTGGAGTTGTAGGAGTGACGCTGGTTTAGTATTGAATTTCAGATCAAAGTATTCAGGGTAGTCAGCTTCCAGTTTCCGGACGAACGCATCGTACTTTCGCAACAGATTGAAGGAGCTTTCCCGCAGCTCCCTCTCTTCTTCGGGCAATGGCTTCTCTGCAAGCTTGCGCGCATGAAGGGCCAGCGCAGATTTCAAATCTTTCTCTTCTTCCAGTAACACGGGTGGGATGCCAGCGAACGACTTTGCATTTGATTCTGAAATAGTTTCCAGTAACACCGCGCCCTTACTTTTCTCAGCGAAGTATAACGCCCGCTCAAAATATTTATCCTGACTCACGGCATTCAACCCCGCCAGGTAAGATATCCTTACTCCGTCTGTGTACACTTCATCGGCGATAACACCCAACAACAGCTTGTCGCTTTCATTGGTGGTATGCTGACGCAACTGATCGATCAGGCTGTCGCACGTCGCCAGCAGGCTGAGGGCTCTTTTCAGATCGGAGAATTTCAGCGACTTTCTATTATACCGAGCCTCATATGCCTGTGCCTTGAACAAAAGCGTATGCAGCAACCTCGTGCCATTGAAGTAGTGGCGCAGCTTTGGATTAACGCTCGGGTCTTCATCCGTAAAATCCTGTACGTTGGCCTTAAGCGAGGACTGATATGACTGCAGCGCGCCATCAAAGTCATCAACGGCGAGCTGGAGATTCCCGATAGCATTCAGGACAGAGGCGATCTCGGGGTGTTTCGATCCGTAGCAATCACCGTACATTTCCAGCGCCTGGCGGTAATATTGCCGCGCAGACTGCTTGTCGTCAAGCCTCACGTAGGTTTGCCCGAGGTTAAACAATGCAATAGCTTTCGCGGGATGCGCTTCCGTATAATTGGCGTTGGAGATGGTTAAAGCCCGTTCAAAATTATTGATGGCATCGTCGAACAATCCGAGCTCGCGGTATATGATGCCGGTATTGATGGTCGCGATAGCTATTCGCGGATCATTGGTTCCGTATAGTTTTTCATACAATTCGAGCGCGCGCTTATAATATTGGAGCGCGAGATCTTTGTCCGTCTGGCTGTACGCGAGGCCGAGGTCATTGTACGTTGCCGCCATAGTCCCCTCGTGGCGGTCCGGGATCTTCTCACGCAGCGATAACGCCTGGTGCAACTGCTCCTGTGCC
>CBFGXV010000590.1:0-2735 GCA_965652755.1 uncultured Chryseosolibacter sp.
TTCGAAAAACGCAACCGCATCAACCGATAATACTAAGAATCAAAATAAACTTCTATGAGAAAGATTGCCCATGTCTTCATCCTGTTTCTGTTCAGTCTTCAGCTGTCAGCCCAAAATCACGTCTTTGTCGAAACAGAATCATTCGACAATACAGGCGGATGGGTGATAGATCAGCAATCTTTCGACGTCATCGGATCCTCCTACCTTCTCGCACATGGCATGGGCAAGGCAGTACAAGACGCCACAACCACTGTAAACTTTGATAAAACCGGAAAATATCATGTTTGGGTGAGGACAAAAGACTGGGCCCCCTTTCCAAAGGGTCCTGGAAAATTTCAGGTCTCCGTCAACGATCAAATGATAAAAGAGGTATTCGGCTCAAGCGGTTCCGACGCGTGGCGCTGGTACTACGGCGGAGAGGTGGATATCAAAACCCGCGAAGTAAAAATTGCCATGAAAGATCTGACGGGATTTGATGGAAGATGCGATGCGATCTTATTCACGGACTCCAAAAAATTTACACCACCTCAGGAATTGACGGAGTTAAAAGCGTTCCGCAGAACATTGCTTAAGCTGACTGCACAGCCAGAAGAAGCAGGTGAATTTGATCTTGTGGTCGTAGGCGGGGGAATGGCCGGAACGTGCGCGGCCATCGCGGCATCGCGCAGTGGGTTAAAAGTGGCCCTGATTCAAAACCGCCCTGTACTCGGAGGTAATAACAGTTCGGAAGTAAGGGTTCATCTCATGGGAGACGTGGACAAGAATCACTACAAGAAGCTCGGCCGCATTGTTCGCGAGTTGGATAATGGCGATCCCGGCAACGGAAACCCCGACGCCAAAGAATACGGTGACAAAAGAAAAACCGACGTGGTAGCAGCGGAAAAGAATTTATCCCTGTTTCTCAATACCCACGTTTATAAAGTTGAGATGGACAAGGACAAAATCGTCGCTGTTATCGGACGAAACATTGGAAGCAACCAGGAAACCCGCTTTGCAGGAAAATTATTTTCAGATTGCACAGGCGATGGAACGCTGGGATATCTGGCGGGAGCCGACTTCCGGATGGGTCGCGAAAGCCGGGCGGAAACCGGAGAACCGCTGGCACCTGAAAAAGCCGATGATTTTACGCTCGGAACCTCGAACTTGTGGGCTGCCCTGGAGCGCGACAGTGCCTCATCCTTTCCGGAAACACCCTGGGCGATTCAGTTTTCTGATGAATATCACATCGACGCCAACAAAGCCGACTGGCAGTGGGAAACCGGGTTTGGAAATTTCAATACGATCACCGAAGCCGAGCAGATCCGCGATCACAACCTCCGGGCTATCTACGGAAACTGGTCTTACCTGAAGAACCACAAGAAAGAAAAATACGCCAACTGGGAGCTCGCGTGGGTAGCCTACATCGGCGGAAAGAGAGAGTCCAGGAGATTGTTGGGTGATCACATCCTCACGCAGATGGATATCCAGGACGGTGTTATGTATCCCGACGGTGCGGTGACGGCGACATGGACAATCGACCTTCATTTTCCCGATGCGAAAAACTCCCAGTACTTCAAAGGCGAAGAATTTTTTGCTGCGACCAAGCATATACGTGTAAAGCCGTACACGATTCCTTACCGTTGTCTCTATTCCAGAAACATCTCCAATCTTTTTATGGCGGGAAGAGATATCAGCACAACCCACGTCGCTTTTGGAAGCACCCGCGTAATGCGCACGTGCGGGATGATGGGCGAAGCAGTAGGATATGCTGCGTACATATGTAAAAAATACGACACCAATCCCAGGGCCGTTTATAAAGAGCACCTGGAGGAGTATCTGGGTATCATTGAAGGAGAGCCATTGTCGGGTTATATTAAGTTGCTTGGGAAATAAGCTATTGGCTTTTAGCCTTTAGCTTTTGGAATTGTGACTTCCTTTGTCTTATCTATGGCTATCTTATCCATCTCCAAGGGTAGTCATAGGCTATTGGTATATATCCTGCGCCCATCCTACATTCATCCTACGCTCATCCTTCGATGATACCCCGCACTTTCCTTTACATTCTCGCTGAAGAAACTGTTTTGATGAACCTTGCCCGTCACCCCTGCCCGACTACCAGACTACTAAAGGTTTGTTGCCAACGGCGTGACTGGGTATTGAGACAATCTACCAAAAGACCGCCGAAAATCCATCGGCGTTTCGATATTAACGCCGTGGCCAATGGGATAGTTTCGTAAATGTCCGCTCAACACGCACACCAGACAATTCACGACGGATGAACACGCAACTGACCACTCACGAATCACGATCACTCACGACTGACTTCTCGCTACTCATGGATGATCACGTACGGTGGCGTTGCTAACCTCCAATCCCAGCACCACCTGAAGGCCGGGTAGCGCCTTCTCCAACTGCAAGGCACCTTCAGGCGTTACGTTGGTTTTCCACACATAGAGTGTCCGCAGATTCTTCAGTTTTGCAAGATGTTGAATGCCCGTATCTGAGACACTGGTTTCATACACGTTCAGCGTTTCGAGAAAGTCAAGCTCGTTAAGCTGTTGCAACCCCGCGTCGGTGATCCGCGTTTTTCCAAGATCAAGTCTCGTGAGATTTTTAAATGTGTTAATAACCGGCAATGATTTGTCAGTCGTCGGAGTACCACGCAGGTTCAGCCAGGTTAGTTGTTGTGAAACGCTGGTAAGCGCATTTACCATCGAGTCGCCTTCACTATTGTATGCCAGGTCCGCCTGTAACCA
>CBFGXV010000591.1:0-2731 GCA_965652755.1 uncultured Chryseosolibacter sp.
CGCAGTGACGTGATATCAGCGGCGACACGACCGCGAAGCCTGAGGCCATTAACAATTTCCCACGTGTTCGTAATGCTGGAGATGACCCTGTCGCTCAATTCCTCGGATTGGTTCTCCTTCACTCTCCACACATAGTCCATCAGGTCTCCCTTCATTCCATTATATATAATATTTTCTTCCGGTGTGAGACTCTGGTTTGAACCTGTAACGAACCTGTAGCCCTTGCTGGTTTTGTATTTGTTCAGATACCAGTCAGCATGATCAAACCGCCCGATCATGCCGGTAAAATTATTCGTCAGACGGTCTACTGAATACGGTCTGTTCTTCGTTTTCTGATTGATATAATTCACCACGAGATCGACAGTGTATTTCTTTCCGAGGTTGAATGTGTTGTTCAGGTTGAAGATGTTCTTATCATTCTGAGATCCGAGGCTGATGCCTTCATTCTCCTGGCGGGTAAACGATAACCTCGTACTTGAATTTTCGCTGCCGCGTGACACGGCGATGCTGCTGATCAGGTTATGCGCCTGTTGAAACAGTCCGCCATAGTTATTGTCCTGCGCTTCGTAGGGCCTGACGACGCCATCCCAACTCATGGTAGGCTGACCGTCGAATTTGGGACCGAAGTTGATAGAATATCCCAGGACACCTCTCGTTTCAGGTGTTCCGTCTCCATTGGTATCATAATAAATGAAACCGGCGTCGTCCTGACCGCCGTCGCTCACGTTGAGCGGGGCGCCGGGTCCGCGGACATTCTGATAACGCGGCAGGTAGGCAACGTCGTCAACGCTGTAGCTGGTGGAAAAATCCACCTTGAATCCTGTTGTGCCTTTACCGCTCTTTGTTGTTATAAGCAGAACTCCATTTACGGCATCCGAGCCGTACAACGCTGCGGCTGACGCGCCTTTGAGGATGGAGATGTTCTCAATGTCTTCAGGGTTGATATCCAGCAGACCATTTCCTCTGAGTCGCTGGTCAGCCCAATAGTTGTTGTTGCTTACTTCTCCGTCGCGAATCGGAACGCCATTCAAAACGATGAGCGGTTGACTCCTTCCGGTGATCGTATTGATTCCGCGGACAGTAATATTGACCGCGCTGGTCGCGCCGCCCGGTGTCGTGGCGATGCGCACGCCAGGAGCTTTGCCATAAAGCGCAGAAGCGAAATTGGGGGTGGCGGTTTGCGTAAGGTCTTTGCTTTCGATCGTCGAAGTGGCAAAGCCCAGCGATTTCTTCTCGCGGGAAATGCCCAGGGCGGTGACCACCACTTCTCCCAGTTGGGTAACGTCCTCAACAAGGGAGACGTCGACAACGCTACGGCCCGCCACCTGCACTTCCTGCGTGGAGAATCCGATGAAAGAAAAGATAAGGACAGGATCAGCATTGGTTGGTCTGATCGTGTATTGCCCGGCGGCATCGGTGGTAGTTCCTTCAGTTGTTCCTTTCACAACCACGGAGACTCCGGGAACGGGCGCGCCGTCGGTTTCTGCGACCACTTTGCCGGTCACAGTCTGCGCGCTGGCAAACTTTGCTAGTAATAGCAAAACAAAAATTAGTAAAGCGTTTTTCATGATGGGTAAGTTGAATAATCAAAGCCAAGGTAAAGGCTTAAATCGGATCCACCAAGCAATTTCGGCAAATCGTTACCGCACACGGCGGCTCCGTGTGCGGTAACGTGAACGATGCGGATTATACCCCTGTCTGCGGGAGCATCCGCGCCGCCGGCGGGAAGGATGGGACATGAACAGGGGTAAATAATGATAAACAACATGATCCTTAACAATTCGGATAAGAAAAGAAAATGTCGAACGGTAAACCCCTCAGATGAAAATGTCATAACTTTAAATATTATTGTACGAACGAATTCCCGTTGTGCGGTGAAGCCACTTAAGCGCTTCTCCGAATTGGAAACTCTCACTGATTATGAATAAAAAGGTAAGGCTGAAGGATATTGCAAAACTTGCAAATGTCTCTGTCGGTACGGTTGACCGCGTTATCCATCAACGCGGAGAGGTTGCCGAAGAGTCTTACAAAAAGGTCATGGAAATCGTAGAGAAGACCGGCTACACCCCCAACCTCATTGCGCGGACACTCGGATCAAACAAATCATTCACGATCATCGCTGTCATACCGGACCCCGCCCAGGACGAATACTGGAAATTCGCCGATGACGGCGTGGCGCAGGCGCAGGAAGACTGGGCCCAATACGGTCTGCAGATCAAAGCCTCACGCTTTGATCTGTACGACAAGAATTCATTTGCCAGGACAATGAAAGCTGCCATCCGCATGAAGCCGGACGGATTGCTCGTCGCACCAATCTTTCATCACGAAGCATTGAAGTCTTTTCAACAGTGTGAAAAAAACGGGATACCCTTTGTGCTCTTTAATAACAACATCGCTGGAACAAACCCCCTGAGCTTCGTCGGACAGGACCTGTATCAGAGCGGACAACTCGGAGCTGAACTGCTCCAGATCAACCAGCCTGCTCCCGGCACCTATGCCATCCTCCATATATATGACGACATCTCCAATTCAACACACCTTTCGGAAAAAGAGAAGGGCTTCAAGGATTATTTCAAACATCTTGGCCAAGCAAATAATAACGCCGTCAGCTTCGACCTGAATTTTTCGCACAAGAAAACACTGCAAAAAGAAATAAAAGAGCTGCTCTCCCTGAAGGACCTGCGCGGCGTTCTGGTCACGACGTCCAAAGGAGGGTCGATCGTGTCGAATA
>CBFGXV010000592.1:0-2730 GCA_965652755.1 uncultured Chryseosolibacter sp.
GACCAGTTCACGGCGCTGTGTGTTAAGGCCGTGAAAGCTACTTGCTTTCATTCAACGCTGTGGAATATTTCCGCTGACAACGGAAATGTCGGCCTCGCGTCCTCATTCGTGCACGAAACCCGCACGCGATCAGAACCGAATAAATGAGCAACAAGAATGGTAAATTTTGTTTCATAGTGAATTGTTAAATTATTTTTAGCTGTGGTTTATAAGGGACCGCAACAGTACGCACCTGGCTAAGCTTGCCGCGTATGTGACTTTTCCTTTTAAGTATTTCTGCATAGGCAAGCGTCCCGCTCAGTCATCGTCGTATACGCGCTTATTCGCTGTGCCTGCGATGGTTTCTGAAATTCTCTGTATTCTGCATAACATGTCACTCTGTAACCCATAGCCATACCGTTAAAAATATTTGACTCGCGGATTGCGTTACACGGCTGGATTTTTTTACTTTAGTGGTCCGCCGGAAAAAAGGGAACGTTATTGGCTCCGCGCGGCACAACTGTTCATCAAAAATTAGCGGGAGTAGCTCAGTTGGTAGAGCATCAGCTTCCCAAGCTGAGGGTCGCGAGTTCGAGCCTCGTTTCCCGCTCTTAATGCGTGATGATCTTCCGGGATCGCAGCCGGCAAGTCTGTCCACCACGGATGATGCTCCTTGTCCCGTTGAGGGTTTCTCAGTAAATTACTGTATTCCATCCAACCCCCTTCCGAATGAGTAAAAATGCAGGACGGCGCACCTTTCTGAAAAAAATCGGTATCAGTTCTATTACAGCAGGGGTCTTGCCTGCGGCAGTCCTCGCGCCGGAGACAGCGAACGCGGGCGACGTCGCCAGTCCAGATCTTAAGAGACAAAAAGCGGGACGTCAATACAATGATTCCTACAGCGGTGAAAATCTCAATCGCGTAGCATTCCCCATCGGAGGGCTTGGTGCCGGCATGTTTTGTCTCGAAGGCAACGGAGCGATCTCGCACATGTCAGTCCGAAACAAACCCGATGTCTTTAATGAGCCGGGCATGTTTGGGGCAATAGCTTTGAAAGGCGATAAACCAGTTGCAAAGATCCTTGAAGGTCCCTCTCCCGATTGGAAGCGATTTGGACAACCAAACTCGGGGAACGGATCGGGCGGTGCGATCTTCGGCCTTCCGCGATTTGACCAGGCCACCTTTCTCGCGCGATTCCCGTTTGGCACGATCACCCTTGAAGACGCCGGATTCCCACTTAGAGTTGAGATCAAAGGGTGGAGTCCTTTCATTCCCAACGACGCCGATAACTCTGGTCTGCCGGTGGGAGCGTTGGAATATAAATTCACTAATCAGGGGAACGAACGCGCGGACTTTGTCTTTTCATTCCACGCAAAAAATTTCATGAAGCAGAACGACGGGGGTGTCAATGCCATACGCGAACTTCCCGGAGGATTTGTGCTCGCAAATGATCCTACGGCGGAGAAGCCATTCCTGGAAGGCAGCTTCGCTGTATTCACTGATCGCGAGGACGCCATCGTCGATCATTGCTGGTTTCGGGGCGGATGGTTTGATCCCCTTACCATCACATGGGAAACGATCAGATCCGGCCAGTCGAAGCGTGTCGACCCTGTAGAGGCAGGTGCACCAGGTGCATCTCTCTATGTGCCCTTTACTCTCGAGCCTGGCGGAATCTCCACGATACGGATCATGACAGCATGGTATGTTCCCAGCACAGACATTCGCCACGGTGAAGATGGCATTGAAGAAGAAAAATGCGATCCCTCCAGCGGATGTTGCGGTTCATCGTCAGAGCTTGGCAGTGCAGTGGCAGACTCGACCTACGTTTCAGGAAAATACAAGCCATGGTACAGCAACCGTTTCAGCAATGTCCGTCAGGTGGCCGACTACTGGAGAGAACACTACGAGGAGCTACACGAACGATCAAGGATCTTTTCAGAAACTTTTTATACATCCTCGCTGCCTCCGGAAGTTCTGGAAGCGGTGGCCGCGAATCTGACCATCCTGAAATCGCCAACTGTAATGCGACAATACGATGGACGCCTGTGGAATTACGAGGGATGCGGAGATACATGGGGATGTTGCCATGGGTCATGCACGCACGTGTGGAATTACGCGCAGGCAATCCCACATTTGTTCCCTGCTTTGGAGCGAACGCTGCGACATACCGAATTTTGTGAAAGCCAAAATGTTGAGGGGCACCAGACGTTCCGCGCAAACCTCCCGATCCGTCCTCCGAAACATGAATTTCATGCTGCAGCCGACGGTCAGCTGGGCGGGATCATGAAAGTATACCGCGAGTGGCGCATCTGCGGGGACAACAACTGGCTCGGAAAAATGTATCCGCTCGCGAAAGCAAGCCTCGACTATTGCATCCGCACATGGGACCCGCGCGGGAAAGGTTTGATTGAAGAACCGCATCACAACACATACGATATCGAGTTCTGGGGGCCGGACGGAATGTGCTCAAGTTTTTATCTCGGCGCCCTCTCGGCCATGATGGAGATGGGAACATCCCTGAAAAAGAAGAAAGATGTCGCCGCTTACAGGAAGCTTTATGACAGCGGGAAGAAATTACTGGAAACCGAACTTTACGACGGAGAATATTTCTTTCAGAAAATTCAAGTTAGCGGACTAAATGCACCGAGTCCGCTGGAAGCCGCGCAGAAAACCATGGTGGGAAAATATTCGGATGAAGCGCAGGAGCTTCTGGAAAAAGAGGGTCCGAAATACCAGTATGGAACAGGTTGT
>CBFGXV010000593.1:0-2719 GCA_965652755.1 uncultured Chryseosolibacter sp.
TTTGCCTCAGGTGATAAAAACCTGGAAAAGCCGCTCCGCGAAAGACCTGTCACTCGGAATGTTCTCCCTGTTTTGCCTCGGGGTGGCTATGTGGCTCGTTTATGGGTTCGCCGTAAAAGATATACCGGTAATAGCGGCCAATCTGCTTACGCTGTTGCTCGCTTCGACACTCCTGTTTTTCAAATTGCGATTCAGGCAATAATTCTTACCTGAGTATCTCCGGGGATATTGGCGTTGCGTCGCCGCTTTCGGCGATGCGGTACTATTCCCCACTCAACGGCGTTCTTCAACAGTTACCCTTTCACGCCATCCCGTTAGACCATTTAGGCGGCCGGATCCCGGGCCGCCCGCGTTGGTATGAATTTTTTAAATCGTATTCAAATCCCTTACATCGACCATACCTTGAATTTCCGCCGGAGCAGAAAACTCATGGCACCGGCCATATCATGCTGGTACGCGCTTAACCTGATGGTGTTTATCGTTGCTTTCCATTCATTCTTTCAAAAGGATATGAAAAAAGAGAATTATTTGGATTTGATCACTTCAATAGACGTGCTGAATACATTGAATGGCGGTGTAAGTGAGCCTCAGATGTGCCTGGAACACCATGAAGATTACAGGGAGATTCGGTTGCGCGTACCCGGTGTGAGCCTGGATGATATCCGGGTGGAATTACACGACAACAACCTTTCGATATTTTATCTGATTAATATTGTCTCAGGCGAACGACTGATTCCTCTTCCCCGCTTTGTCTATAATCGCAATGTGCCCTACTATATAGACGCAAGCAAGATCAACGCAAGGCTTGAAGAGGAAGAGCTCATCGTTAACCTTCCTTATAATCGCCTCGCCAACGGTTATCACAAGGATGTGAGGATCAACGAAAGTTAGTCTGCAATCGCCTGATAGGTGAGTACCCTGAACTTCTCCGCGATAGATCCGTGCGGATTGTTATAGATGTTCGTGTAGATCACACCGATGAGATTTTCTTTTGGATCAGCCCAATATTGCGTAGAAAATGCTCCACCCCATGAGAAAGATCCGACGCTGACAGGTGAACGGAAGTCGTTCTTTACCGTTTCCAGCCCAAAGCCCAGTCCGAATTCATTATCGAGTTCCGGCAGTTGATCGGTGAGCATAAGCTCAACTGTTTTCCGGCCGAGCAGACGCACCCCATTATACTCCCCGTTGTTCAGGAACAACTGTAAGAACTTCGCATAATCTTCCGCCGTTGATGAGAGCCCGGCGCCCCCGGAGAAATAGCTGCCTTCGAGCTTTGGATAGTCTGTCGTCACGGCGTCGAACGCTGCTGCATTAAGCTTGTAAGCTTTTCCATCCTTATTGCCATGAAGGGCCACAAGTCTGCTATGCTTGTTCTTAGGCAGATAGAAGTAAGTATCTTTCATGCCAAGCGGATCAAATATGCGGGTCTTCAGAAACTGATCGAAGGACATGCCTGACCAGATCTCGACCAGGTAGCCGAGCACATCGGTATTCAGCCCATAGGTCCATCGTTCTCCAGGCTGATGTTTCAATGGCATGGTCCCGAGCAATTTCATTTTGTCTGCAAGCAGATCGCGATCATTGCCAATCCCGCTGGGAATTCCGGCCTTTGCATAGATCGCTTTGAACTCCGGGCTTCCAATGACGGCATAATCAATCCCTGAAGAATGTGACAAGAGATGGCGTACGGTAACCTCACGCACTGCAGGGTCTGATGTATAGGTCGAATCTTCCTTGTTGAAACTTTTCAGGACCTTCGGGTTCCTGAATTCCGGAATGTATCGGGATACGGGATCATCGAGCAGGAATTTGCCTTCCTCCCATAACATCATCACGGCGAGACTCGTGATGGCCTTGCTCTGAGATGCGATCCGGAAAATGTCGTCCTTTTTTAACTGCGTTCGCTTTTCAAGATCACTGAATCCAAATGCCTTGAAATACGCAATTTTACCATTGCGGACTATCAGGGCTACTGCTCCGGGGATGTTCTGATTCCTGACCTGTTCTTCGAGAAGCTTGTCGATGTGCGCCAGTCGCGCGCCCGACATTCCCGCTTCTTCGGCTCTGGATATCGTGGAAAAGGATTTTACCGTCTGGGCATATGATGCCAGGGCTGTAGAGAACAGCGTCAAAAAACAGATTACTCTCAACATAGTTAGACTTAAACAGTTACGTGCGACCAGTTTTCGCCAGTTTTGATCCGGTGGATCTGCATATCGGAAACCTTGAACTGTCTGGCCAGCGCTTTCAAGGTAGGTTGTTTTTTTCCCTGAAGGGCGCGCTTGATCTGCTTGACCTTTGAAGCGTTCAGCTTCGGGCCCTCTTCCGGGTTCTGGCGCACCAACACGTTTGGATCTCTCAGCGCGTGTTCAATCTGTGTTTCGTGGCGAACCCATTTGAGATTGTCGGCCTTGTTGTTTTCCTTCATGTGATCGACGTGAATGACGAAATTGTGTTTGTTGCTGGGCTGTTTGATAAAATATTCAGCTACGAGCCGATGCAGGTAATAGTTCTGCCGGTTTGCTTCACGTCCGATTGTAACGCTCGGATATCCCTGCGTCAATCTCGGCCTGAGCACATAACCATCTTCGATCTTGTTCTTGAAACTCACGATACGGCCGCGGTTTGAAATTGCATACCTTTTCGTGGTTACACCTTTTTTCAAATCAAGTTCCTTCCAGCGTTCTCCCGCCATGGACTTGATACCTGCTTTTTT
>CBFGXV010000594.1:0-2719 GCA_965652755.1 uncultured Chryseosolibacter sp.
TCCTTCAGACTCAACAAAAACATTACACATGCCCGAAGCGACTGTTTTTTTTACCGGAAGGTTGGATTGCGATACTCCCCTAGGGGCTCTCTCACCATCACATGAAAATCATGGTTCGGTTGTTCCCTAGGGCAACAAGTATCACCTCTCAGAGCTATTCTACCGTTGTACATTCATGGGCTTGGAAGTGTAACATCACCATGAACCTTGCATGCCTGTCGCAAAAAAACTAACTTAACAGACGAGCCCCCTAAAATCCATCACATGAAAACCCCTGCTCTCATTCTGATCGTTCTCCTGACGTGCATTGCATGCGGACAAAAAAGCAACCCAAACCATGAAAAAGAGGTCGACGCGCTCGTTGCGCCACTGATAGAGCCGGGCGCCGGCGTCACGGTTGCAGTGGCAGAGGGTGAAAACATCCTTTTCAGCAAGGGATATGGTTTAGCAAATCCGGAGTACGATATACCGAACACACCCGGGACGATATTTCACGTGGCATCGGTCTCCAAACAATTCACGGCTTTCGCCATGACCTTACTCGCTGACCAGGGTAAGATCTCGCTGGACGATGATATCCGGAAACACCTGCCGGAACTGCATGACTTCGGCCACAAGATCACCATCAAACAACTCATACATCACACGAGCGGATTGCGCGACCAATGGAATCTGCTCGCACTGGCAGGATGGCGCCTCGATGACGTCATCACCCACGACCAGGTGCTGCGCCTTATCAGTCACCAGAAGGAACTGAACTTCAAACCCGGTGATGAATTCTCTTATTGTAATACGGGCTACACGCTGATGGCGGAAATCTTACATCGCGTAACGGGAAAAAGTTTTCCGGAATGGTGCAAGGAAAACATTTTTTCTCCTCTGAATATGGACAACACCCTGTTTTACGTCGACCATGAAATGATCGTAAAGAACAGGGCATACTCCTATCATCAGTCATCTAAAGGGTTGAAAAAAAGTATTCTGAGTTACGCGAACGCAGGTGCGACCAGCCTGTTCACTACGGCCGAAGACCTGACGAAATGGTCAAATAACTTTCATTCGCTGAAAGTCGGGAATGCGAACGTGATGCATCAAATGGAAGAACGCGGCGTTCTCAATAAAGGCGACACTGTGTCTTACGCGTTTGGCCAGGGTATCGGAGATTACAAAGGCATCAGGCTGATCTCTCACGATGGAGCCGATGCAGGATACCGGAGCAGCCTGTTGCGTTTCCCGGACCAGAAATACACGATCGTCGTGCTGAGCAACCTTGGCTCTGTCAACGCAGGCCGGCTTGCAATGAACATTGCTGATATATTTCTCAAAGATCACCTGAAACAAGAAGACGAAAAAGCACAGGATAAGAAACAGGTAGCGGGAAACGTTAAGGTGAGCGACGATGTGCTCAAGAAGTACGAAGGAAAATATCAGCTTGATGACGCAATGGTTTTGACCTTTAGTTCCATCGACGGCAAACTTATGGTTGAGCCCAGTGGCCAGCCGAAGATAGAACTTCAGGCAAAGTCCGACACTGAGTTTGTCATTGAGCAATTCGGTATAAAGATCGTATTCGACAATACCAATCGCGACACCGTCACACAGCTCACCTTCACCCAGGGCGGTCAGAAGATGGTTGCTCCGCGGGCCAAGCCTTTTGATATCGGATCAATCGACCTCAGAAAGTATACCGGCACTTACTTCAGTCCCGAGCTTCAAACGAGCTATACCCTCGTAGTGAAGAACGACACCCTCGTAGCGAATCATATCCGTCATAACCCCGCGAAAATGAGGCCTGTGGGCAAGGAAGCTTTCACCAGCGACGTCTGGTACATGAGCAAGTTTGATTTTATCCGCGATGAAGAAGGGCGGATCACGGGCTTTAAAGTTTCGAGTGGAAGGGTTAAGAACGTGGTGTTCAACAAGCAATGACACCGCGATTAACGCGGTGCGGTTATCCATGTAAATAAAATACAACTTCGACTCATGAAAATCATTCTGGCGCTGGTTATGAGTTATTGCTTTATTGTGGTATCTGCCCAGCAGACGCCTGAATTTGGAAGCATCACGCCGGAAGATTTTCGCATGACGGCGCTGGACTCAGTCTCTTCGTCCGTGATAATTTTCAACAAGGGGATTTACCTGGGTTATGAGGTGCCTACCCTCGAACGCCACATCCGGGTCAAGATCAATGACAAGGAAGGGATCGATAAATGGGGTGATTTCAGGCTTGGCAGCAACTTCGAAACAACGACCAAAGTAAGGGCAGCGACCTATTACCTGGACGAAGGAAAGATCATCTCAGATATTGTTGAGAAGGACGCAATCTATAAGGATATCAAATCGAACAGGGAGAAGATTGTAAGTCTCACAAATCTGCGGGAGGGCTGCATCATCGAATTAAAATACAAGTCATATCTCAGGTATCCTGGCATGCCTACCTGGTTTATTCAGGATGAAGTACCGGTGTTGTGGAGTGAATATCTGCTGATGTCGTCTGCGAAGCTGACCTATGTGACCTATGGTGATTACCAGCCGTCGATATTCGACCCGAAATACAAGAAGTTGTATTATCGCTGGGTTTTCGAAAACATCCCGGCTTTCGAGGCGGAACCCCTGATGCCCCCGTTGACTAACTACTTTGCCAGGATCGAATTTTGGAGTCGGTAGGAGTCGTGGGCTGACATAAACCGCGCGTGTCAGGCGTGGTACACTGAATGGA
>CBFGXV010000595.1:0-2717 GCA_965652755.1 uncultured Chryseosolibacter sp.
ATATGGAAAGAGACACTTGTACTAATGACGATCACACTATTCTTTCTTGCTGTAAGCCTGAAAAATTTTAAAATCCGATTGGCATGAGAACGATCCTGTTTTTGCTCGACAAGGAATTCCGCCAGATCTTTCGCAACAAGACGTTGCTACCGATCATTTTCTTCGTCCCGGTGGTTCAGCTCCTGATCCTTCCTCTCGCGGCTAACTATGAAGTGAGGAATATCAACCTGGTAATCGTTGACCGCGACCACTCTGGCTTTGCACGGGATCTCATTAACAAGATCACTGCTTCGGGATACTTTCAGCTGTCGGCTGTGGAGGAATCGTACAACCGTGCCCTCGACTTTATTGAATCTGATCGCGCTGACCTTGTACTTGTGATACCTTCCGGTTTTGAAGACCAATTGGTTGCTGAAAATGCCCAGACGTTGTTTGTAGCTGTTAATGCAATCAATGGCGTAAAAGCCGGTCTTGGCGCAGCATATCTGAGCACCATTATACGCGATTACAATCAAATCGTAACCCTGACCATACATGGGCCCACAGGGTTCAATCAAAGCCCCTTCATAGAGGTGGTTCCGGCAAACTGGTATAACCCGCATATGCGCTATCAGTTATTCATGGTGCCTGGCATTCTCGCTGTCCTGGTGACAATGATTGGCGGTTATTTATCGTCGCTGAACATTGTGAAGGAAAAAGAAGTGGGGACCATTGAACAGATCAACGTGACGCCTATCAGAAAACTTCATTTTATCCTTGGCAAACTGATTCCCTTCTGGATCCTGGGTCTTGTCGTATTCACGCTCGGACTTCTGGCTGCCTGGTCCGTCTATGGCATTTTGCCGGCCGGGAGTCTGTTGCTACTGTATTTTTTCGTTTCCATTTACCTGATAGCTGTCCTGGGACTTGGTCTGTTGATATCGACCTATGCGGAAACGCAACAACAAGCCATGTTCATATCTTTCTTTTTTGTGATGATCTTTATTTTAATGAGCGGATTGTTTACGCCGGTGGAAAGCATGCCGGCCTGGGCGCAGGTCATCAGCAAATTAAATCCTGTGACTTATTTTATCGAGGTAATGCGGATGGTGGTGCTTAAGGGAAGCGGATTCCGGAACATCCTTCCGCATATAGGCGCGGTGATCTTGTTTGCAATCTTTCTTAACACGTGGGCTGTATTGAATTATCGGAAAACATCCTGACAGAGTCCCGGGATCGGCGCGTCCGCATGAATTGGGACGGCATGTCCGCCTATGCGTTAAGTGATTGAATTTTTTCCCTGCCCGCTCAAGGAAAACCCCGGATCAATACTAACACCAATCGGCCGGAAGTACTATATTGCCAGAATAATCAAGAATATTACCCATGAAACAGCCTGCCGATACCGCTCGTTTAGAGGACGAAAATAAGTCTTCCGTTGCCCGTGAACTGCTACGGCTACCGGTAGTGGTCGCCGCGCTCGGTTATCTGGTGGATATGTATGACCTTTTTCTTTTCAGTATCGTGAGAGTACCAAGTCTCACGGATCTTGGTGTCACAGGTGATGCACTGCTGCAGGACGGCGTGCTGATGTTGAACATGCAGATGGCGGGTTTGCTCATCGGCGGAATATTCTGGGGCGTACTTGGAGATAAAAAGGGACGCCTATCCGTTCTGTTCGGATCTATTCTGATTTATTCACTTGCCAACATTGCGAATGGTTTCGTTCAGACTGTTCCGCAATACGCGGTGCTGCGATTCATTGCAGGCGTTGGTCTGGCAGGCGAGCTCGGCGCGGGCATAACCCTCGTAAGTGAAATCCTTCCGCGGCGCATGAGAGGATACGGTACCACCCTCGTTGCTACGCTCGGAGTATTCGGCGCCATACTCGCGTACTTTATCGCTGATATCTTTGCATGGCGCGCATCCTATTTTATCGGAGGCGGTTTGGGACTGGTGTTGCTAGTCATGCGTGTGCGTGTCTTTGAGTCGGGCATATTCCTGAAGACGAAATCGGCAGATGTTCAGCGCGGGAATATTCTGATGCTTTTCAATAACAGCGAAAGGTTTTTCAGATACCTCAAATGTATACTCATCGGCCTTCCGATCTGGTTCGTTGTCGGTGTGCTGATCACTTTTTCACCCGAGCTCGGACGGGCAATGGGCCTCGACGCCCCCGTCAACGCAGGGATCGCAGTTATCCTTTCATTTGCCAGCCAGGCTTTCGGAAATATTACAAGCGGGCTGCTCAGCCAATACACGCAAAGCCGCAAGAAGATCATGGGCCTTTTTATCGTCATGTCTTTTGCTTTCAGCCTGATCTACCTGCTACTTCCGTCAGACAGCGTCAAGGTGTTTTATCTGTTGTGCATATTCCTCGGCTTCAGCAATGGCTACTGGACATTATTTATAACAGTGGCGGCAGAATCTTTTGGCACCAACCTCAGGGCTACAGTCGCTACAACAGTTCCGAACTTTGTGCGCGGCGCTGTTATTCCGATAACAATGCTCTTTGTCTACCTCGGGCGGACGGACCTTGGGATCATTAACAGTGCAATAATCCTGGCAATCATCACCACCGCGGTGGCCCTGATCTCGCTTTGGTCACTGAATGAGACGTTTCACAAGGACATGAACTTCAACGAAGACGCTTCGAAGTAAGGAGTATCGGAGCAAAGTATGGAATTGCTCCGGAAGAGAACTAGTTTTTATAGAATTCGTAGTTTTCCTTGGTGATG
>CBFGXV010000596.1:0-2712 GCA_965652755.1 uncultured Chryseosolibacter sp.
TGGTACGACTAAGGTTTTCATGATAGATCCTCCTTTCTCGTTTGGTTACACATTGGTTAGTTTATATTTCGCAATAAATATGTCAGGCTGTTAATTTTCAAAAGCTGTGCCTTCCCGCCCAGGTATTCTTATTGACATGTTTCAGTTGTCAATTTGTCCGTTCGAGAATACAGCGGGTAAAAATGTCATTTCAGCGCTGCAGATCCTCTTGTGTTGCGGCGTTTGCTGCACAGGCGGTAGTGGCCTGCGTCGCTCATGGCTTTTTGCCGGCGTCCATGTAAAATCTTAAAAAAGTGTGGGTTGGATTTGCGGATTGCCTTACATTGGGAGATATAATCCTTTTAAATATCAATTTTATTCAAGCTGACTATGAAAGAAAACACCGATCTATCCGGTAAAACCAACCGAAGATTTTTTCTAAAATCTACGGGTGCGGCCGTGCTTGGCAGTACACTTCCCTTTTCCGCAGGTTTTTCAAAACCATTTGGGGGACCGACTGCAAATACGTTGAAAGTCGGCTTGATTGGATGTGGCGGCCGCGGAACCGGCGCTGCCACGCAAGCGCTTGCGGCTGATCCGAACGTCGTTCTCACGGCGATGGGTGACGCATTTTCCGATCATCTGGAAGCATCCTATGCTGCCATCATGGAAGAACAACCCAACAAGGTAAAGGTGGACAAAGCGCATAAGTTTGTTGGCTTTGATGCATATAAGAAAGTGATTGATTCCGGCGTTGATGTTGTTGTTCTCGCCACCCCGCCGGCGTTCAGGCCTGAGCATTTGATGGCCGCCGTCAATGCCGGCAAGCATGTATTTTGTGAAAAACCTGTAGCAGTTGACGCACCCGGCATCCGCAAAGTTTTGGAGGCCGCAAAAAAAGCCAAAGCAAAGAATCTTTCTCTGGTTTCTGGTTTTACGTTCCGGTATGATATGCCGAAACGCGCGCTCTTTCAGAAAGTTAACGAGGGGGCCATTGGCCAGATCAAGTCGGTTTCATCCACCAGGAACGGAGGAGATCTCTGGTACAAGCCCCGCCAGACTGGCTGGACGGATATGGAGTATCAATTGCGCAACTGGTATTATCAGAACTGGCTTTCCGGAGACTACCTGGTAGAGATGATCGTTCACAGTCTTGATATGATGACCTGGGCGATGGGCGACAAGGTACCGGTCCGGGCCACAGGTACAGGTGGACGGCAGGTGCGGGTAGATCCGAAATTCGGAAACATCTACGATCATTTTGCGATCGAATACGAATATGAGAACGGCGTAAGAGGGTTCAGCTTCAGCCGCCAGCAACCAGGATGCTCCAACCGGAACACAGTCGAGATCGCCGGGACCGAAGGCGACGCGTTTGTCAACGCCGGCCAGGGTGTTCGTATCACGGGAAAAACCAACTGGGAATATCAGGGCGAAAAGAATAATCCTTATCAGACCCAGCACGACGAATTATTCGCGTCTATCCGCAAGGGTAAACCTATGAACGACGGCGTTATGATGGCCAACAGCTCGATGGTTGCAATTCTCGGGCGGATGGTCGCCTACAGCGGACAAACGATTACCTGGGACGAGGCGATGAACTCAAACCAGACGCTCGGCCCCGACCATGAGCAATACAGCTGGAATCTGAAATACACAAGCCCCGACATCGCAATTCCGGGTGTCACCAAGGTGCTTGGATAATTCGCGAGAGCAGAGGGATTATCCGGAAAAAATACCAATTACATGACCAGGTACGCCTGAGCAGTTTAACTGTCCGGGCAATCCGCAAACTTCTGCATTGACTTTTAATGTCCGGCTGAAAAATATTCTCCATACAACTTAAAAAAGGAAATGAATCAAAATAAACATATCATGCCATCGATCTGGATAACAGGTTTGCTGATGCTTACGGTTGTCGGCTGTGCGATGGCGCAAAAGCCAATTGTGAAGTTCGGGAAGGAAATCAATTCCACGAACCCGTCGGCCACTGAGAAGAAGAAGGATAATTCCATCCAATGGATCGAGGTAAACACACCACCTGAAACTTGGAGTCTGAAGAAGAACGGAGAGCTTGTGTGCGCAGGTAAGCCTATCGGCGTGATGCGCAGTGAGAAACAATATGAAAATTTCATTCTTCACGTTGAGTGGAAACATATGGAAGCCGGTGGAAACTCCGGCATCTTTGTTTGGAGCGCGGCAAGACCTGACGAAAAATCAAGGCTTCCTGACGGCGTTGAAGTACAGATGCTCGATCTCGATTGGGTAAAACTCAACACGAAAGATGGCGTTGAACCACCCATTGCCTACGTGCACGGTGAGCTTTTCGGTGTGGGCGGCGTCGAAACATTGCCGGATAACCCGAGGGGTACCCGCAGCAAATCGGTTGAAAACCGCTGCAAGGGCCGCGGCGAGTGGAATACATACGATGTGGTCTGTGTCGATGGCGTGATCAAGCTTGCTGTCAACGGCAAATTTGTCAATGGCTTGCAAAAGTCCACCCAGAAGAAGGGATATCTTTGCCTTGAATCTGAAGGCGCGGAAATCCACTTCCGCAATCTGACGATCATGGAGCTCCCGCCGGGGATCACGACACCCGAGCAGGCAGCCGACGAGTTGTGAGATGTGAGTAGTGAGTGGTGAGTGGTGAGTGGTGAGTGTGGGAGTGTGGGAGTGATCGGTAAATCAGTAATCAGTAATCAGTAATAATCAGTAATGTTCATAAAATATCAG
>CBFGXV010000597.1:0-2711 GCA_965652755.1 uncultured Chryseosolibacter sp.
ACTCATAGAGGAACCCCTTCTCATCTTATGTGAACGGTTTTTTTAGTTCAGAAAATGTTGAAAAAATCTGCTTCCGGTCGGTCGACAATGAAGTTTCACTACCTGAACTCTGTGGTTTTGTTGTGGTTTTTGCTCAATCGGTGTTCAAATGGAGTTACCTACCCGGTCTGCGAACATCATCCGAAATCCAAATTAAAGGGATACTTTTAGTCGCTTTGAATACCTGCCTTGTTTGAATAGACAATTCCCCGAGGGCGCACCCATTAGCTCCGTCGTTGTGACTGTTATTCAAGTGGCTTGATCTACAAATGACTTTTTCGATGAATTAAGTACTGCTGTTCTCACCTTGCCCAAAGATTGTTTCTTGACAAGCATCTTATTTGTAGTCCTTGATCAATTAACCAACAATATAATCGGTACGGAATCTGATTGGCAGGCCAGTAGCACCGGTTGGTAAGGATCGCGAACCCGCAGGATGGCGAAAACTTTAGTGGCCTTGAGAGACACTCCACGATGCAAATTCAACCGGAAAAGGGTATCCTGGTTTTAACGCAACGATCAAGCATCTTATGGACAGCTATTACACTGACGCCAACAGATATGCATCAATCTTAACGAATCCGCTAAAGCACGATCACCCGCACATCGGTCAAATGCAGCGTAAAGAACCCGCGGCCTCCACGAATGTTGGTTGGATAATAGATCGGTTCGCTGAATACTTCAACCAGTTCGAGCTGATTCTCCAGGCGCAGTCTCACATAATTGAAATAATCTACACTTACGTTCGACAGTGAAATCTCCAGGCTGTCTCCCGGTAAAAAATTCTTATGCATGGCGCGGAACATTTCCGAATACTCCTGGGCATCGAAAGTCTTGTCATCAACCTGCCGCGTATACGCTTCCGGCTTGAGAATGTTGTCAATCATGTCTTGTCTCCTTGCGGTCTGTACATTGAGCAGGTAATAGTTCGGAGATGGCGGGTCTTTGATCGTGTAAGACACCTGCGCCCAGTACTCATCGTTTTCATTCCTGTAGGGCTCCACGAGAACAGTATCAAAGTAGATCGGCGCCTGCACGATAGTGCTTGCAGTAACAATCCCCAAAGATCTGCTGACAACTTTGAGATGGCATTCCCATCCCGGCACCAATGGGATCCGAAGAGCCTGGTAGACGCCATCCTGCAACAAGGTTAGCGGGTATACTGAATCATTGACTGCGATCGTTACCTCCGCATCATTGATCGCTATTTCGGAAATCAGGTCCCGGGGATCGCTTTCTTTACTGGCTTCCAGCGCCCCGATGGATCTCGTCAAAAGAACCGCTACCGAATTATCCGGAAGGATCAGTGAAGAAACAACAATCTGTGTTTTCGGGAATTCCAGATCGTCCACTTCCAGTGGTTCCGGTATGCAGGACATCAGCAATGAAGTCAACGTCATTGCGATCACCAACCCATAGCAACGATTACGTCTCAATATCCCACGCGCTTTCATACATCCTTAAATTTTACATCCATAACTTATAAAAGGCAACAACCCGAAGAGACCCGGTTGAGAGTACTTCAGTGAATTATCATCCTTATCCTGTTTGATCACAAGGCCGACTGGCGTAGCGCGGTTGTATGCGTTGTAAACACCAACGAATACATTCCAGCTAAATTTTACGTCGGGTTTGCTGAAGAGCTTCAAGCCCAGATCCAGTCTGTGGGAATCGCTGAGCTTGACACTGTTTATTTCTGAAAACATCGGTATCAGGTCAAGGCCGGCACCGTTCGGGGCGAGCGCGATATGTTGTCCGACGACGGGCGTAAATCTCGCGCCGGAGATATATTCCCATACGACCGATGCCATCCAACGCTTTCCGAGCAGATACTGGGCCACGATCGCTCCGTTGTGCCTGCGATCATATCTTGAGCGAAACCACTTCCCGCCGTACAGTTCGTCGTAATTTCTCCACGACCAGCTTACCGAATAACTAACCCATCCCGTAAGCCGGCCAGTCTCCTTGCGCGCGAGAAACTCCGAGCCGTACGCTTTTCCTGTTCCCTGGATTAATCTCGATTCAAAATCGGATTTGAACAAAAGATTGGTTCCCTCCTCATAAGAGATCAGGTCTTCCATGGATTTATAATAACCTTCAAGAGAAAAAAAGATACCTTTTGAAGGGACGGATCGCTGAAGCGCCGCTGCGTACTGATGCGATGTTTGCGGTCTGATACTATCTGTCACTGGAAACCACACGTCAATGGGCGTGGATACTGCGGAATTTGAAATGCGGTGCAGGTACTGAACCATTCTGGAATAGCTCAGCTTCAGCGCCCAGTCATCCGTGAAAGAATACCGGATGGAAGCGCGCGGTTCCGGATTAAAATATTTTTTTGAATGTGTTACAGCCATGGATGCGCGAATACCCGCGTGCACGGACAACCGCGATAACGGCGACCACTCCTGTTGCAGATAACCTGCATACTCCTGCACTATCTTTCCGCCGGAGGATCCATTCTCTACATAGTCCGTGATCGAACCCAGCGAGTTCAAAACTTTGGGACTGATCTCGTGTCTGATCCATTCAAATCCAGCACCAAAGGTTGCGTTGCTCCATAATGAATCCTTTTCGATTGAAAGCTTCGCTCCGAAATCCTCGATATGAGAGTTTGCCGATACCTGATAATCTTCCTTGTAAGCATTACGCGTATTGTAACCAAACACTGT
>CBFGXV010000598.1:0-2707 GCA_965652755.1 uncultured Chryseosolibacter sp.
ATCCAGAATTTCTGTATGTTTTTCATAACTGTTTTTTCTTCGATAAGTTGATTGACGGATCTGTCTGACTCCGTTTTTTTCAGTTTTTAGTTTCTCCCGACACTGGCGACCCCACGGTGGTAATGATGTTTGCAAGGATCTGTTCTGTCTCCTGTTTGAACATCACCGTGTTTTGCTCCAGGCTGTTCATACGCGTTTGAACGAGCTGCAGGTCATCATTTCGCTGTTGTTGCAGATACTTCGCGAAATCCACAAGAAGGTTCTCGATGTACTTCTTCTGTTCCGTTGACGTAAGCTGAAAATAATCTTTAACCTGCTGCATATTCTC
Source organism: uncultured Chryseosolibacter sp. (assembly GCA_965652755.1). Taxonomy (GTDB): domain Bacteria; phylum Bacteroidota; class Bacteroidia; order Cytophagales; family Cyclobacteriaceae; genus Chryseosolibacter. Next base: position 329 of record CBFGXV010000598.1, read on the forward strand.
CGCGCGGATGGTTTCAGCGAATTGCCTGATCTCATCCTGCGATGCTGTAGATGCCTGCCGCACAAGCACGTCGAGCTTTCCGGAGCTCAGCGCCAGGTTACTTCGGATAGAGGCATCGAGCTTTTTCTGCGTTTCTTCGAGACTGGCCAGCATTTGCGTGTTGTTCTGCTCCAGCGATTCCTGAATCATCCCTCGTACCTCGTCTTTCGTCAATGCCGATGTCATTGCGGATTGGGTCGCAGGCGGCGGGTCCGGCGTGCCAAAACTCAGGCGCATCTCATCGCCTGTTAAGGTCAGCTGTGTGCCTGTGAGCTTGCCCACGAGGATCACAAGCAATAGCGACGCTGCGATGGTGGTCACGGTGCGGAAAAAGGCACTGTTCCAGAAATACTGACGCGCACTTGCGTTCCATGTATGACGATCGCCGATCACGATCGGAGGCGCGATCACTTCCTTCTCCTCGACCAACGATAGAAGCCCGCGCAGATTCGTGAATTTTTCCAGCTCCACCTGCGCCTCAGGATTCTGGAGAAGATACAGATCGAACTTCCGTTTCTCTTCTTCACCAAGCTCACCGTAGAGGTAAGCCATCCAGTCTTTTTCGTCCGGTTTATAGCTCATACCCAATCGTATTTTTATTAATGTTCTTTCGTTCTAAAATTTTTTTCAACCCATCGAGCCCGTAATACATTCGGGACTTCGCGGTGTTCTCAGATATATTCAGGATCTCTGCTATCTCGCGGAATTTGAGACCTTCGTATTCCTTCATGATCACAATTTCACGCTGTTCATCGCTGAGTTCGCGAAGGGCCTGCTGGAGGATGTCCGCTAATTCAAGCGCCTGCAACTGGCGTTCCGGATTGTCATGGGGGTGGAGGGATGATTCCCATTCAGGAGAATTCTCCGCCTCCCGATTCCAGACCATGTCGAAAGAAAGCGCCCGGCTCCCCTTTTTTTTCCTGGCTTCCTCGCGGCAATAGTTTACCGCTATCTTGTAAAGCCAGGGTTTGAACCGCGCTACTTCCTGCAGATTCTGAAGGTTCCTGCACATTGAAATAAATGTGCGTTGCGAGACCTCCATCGCCATGTCATGGTCCATAAAAAACTTGTAGCCGAAGTTATAGATCCGTTTGTACCATAGCTGCACAAGTTTTCCCTGGGCGCCCGGGTCCCCTGTTTTCGCCCTGACAATGAGGGTATCCGAATGCATCATGGCGATGTCGAGTAGCGTTTCTGCATGCATAACTGATTTTCCGATATCCTGACCCTAATATTACCGTTTCCAGCCCGTTTTCCCTATAATGATGGATCACCACGCGGAATAGTTTTAATCCACATGAATTTTTTTGGCTCTTGGACCCGTCGGAAAGGCGCTTTGAAATTCCGCTGCGCGATCGGCTCCAACCCTTATCTTTGCCCACGATGAAAAGGCTTATCTCGTTCCTGATCCGATATATTCCCAGAAAGTACCTGCAACGGGTGAGTGGCCCCGGACTCAGGGTCGCCGCCTTATTTCTTTTCGGAAATAAGGTAACATGCCCGGTCTGCTCCCGCAGCTTCAGGAAATTCCTGCCATACGGCCGCATCAAACCGCGGCCCAACGCCCTCTGCCCGAACTGTCTCTCATTGGAACGGCACCGGCTCATCTGGCTCTACCTGAGAGAAAAAACAACACTGCTGAAAGTGGGCCAATCCGTGTTGCATATCGCTCCGGAAGCATGCTTCATTCCCAGGTTCGAAGAGATTCACCGCGAAAAGTATGTCACCGCAGATCTTGAATCTCCGCTGGCGAAAGTAAAGATGGATATTCACAGGATGCCATTCGGGGATAATACTTTCGACGCGGTAATGTGCAACCATGTCCTGGAACATGTTGCAGATGATGTTCAGGCGATGAAAGAGATCAACCGCGTGCTGAAGCCCGGAGGATTCGCAATCATGCAGGTGCCGTTCTTCCATCCCGTCCCGGAAAAAACCGTTTCAGACCCGGGGATAACAGACAAAAAAACGAGGGAGAAACTTTTTGGCCAGGATGATCATGTCCGCCGTTACGGACGCGATTACTCGCAGCGGATTCAGCAGGCCGGACTCAGGGCGATAGAAGATAACTTTGTCGATACACTGACGGATGAACAACGCCATCGCTATGGGTTGGCGGAGGGTGAAGTGATTTTTCGCGGAGAGAAGTATTAGTTCAAGATTCAAAGTTCAAGATTCAAGATTGATCGAAATTACAACATTCCGAATCGAATTTTGAATCTTGTCCTTCGACAAGCTCAGGAACCAAATTGTACTCGGAACTCGGAACTCGGAACTCGGAACTCGGAACTTTGAACTCGGAACTTTGAACTCGGAACTTTGAACTCGGAACTTTGAACT
>CBFGXV010000599.1:0-2706 GCA_965652755.1 uncultured Chryseosolibacter sp.
GCAATTGACGGAACAGGAAATCTATTTCTTACGAGTTTATTTTCCGGCATCTCAAAAACAGAACCACGGCCTGGGACTGCGCGACGGGGAACGGGCAAGTTGCACAATCGCTGGCAAAGAATTTTCAGCGCGTTTATGCTACGGATATCAGTGAACAGCAATTGAATAACGCCGTCGTGGCGAAAAATATTTCTTATTCCATTGCTTCCGCAGAACGGACCGATTTCGCCGACAATCAATTTGATCTGATCACCGTCGGGCAGGCGCTTCATTGGTTTGACCTCCTCCGATTCTACAAGGAAGTGAAACGCACGGGCAAACCCGACGGACTGCTGGCCGTCTGGGGATACGCTTTGCTCTCGGTCGAGCCAGCCATCGATGAGATATTCCTGGATTTTTATAACAACATCGTTGGTCCTTACTGGGACGAAGCCCGCCGTCTCGTCGAAGACCATTACAGGCGTATTCCTTTTCCATTCGATCAGATCGAGAGTCCTGAATTTTACATCCGGACAGAATGGACATCCGAACAATTCACCGGCTATCTTTCTTCCTGGTCGGCAACACAGAAATACATTCGCGCCCATGGCCATGATCCTGTGCAGGCTTTCTCGGCGAAGGTGAACGCCCTGTGGAACACCGGGGAACGAAAGCCGGTTTCCTTCCCCGTCTTTCTCAAGCTCGGAAGGATCGGCCGGTAGTTTCAGAACATCGGTAAATCGCGTGGCGCGAAATGGAAAGCGCAACGATCAAAACGCAGGATGATGTTAAAAGTGAGAAATAAAAGAACAGATCACAGCCGGACGATTTTGATTTTCTTTTTTCTAAAATCTTCATTAATGTAGTGGACGTATTTGGCTTCCACCAACCCACCCAAGCCACAGCTTTATGCGTTTCCTTCTCGTGTTTTTTGCGCTCCTTGCGATCTTGAGCGTCACGCTTCCGGAAAAATTACCGGCAGAGTACGATTGCATCGTACGCAACGGAACAATTTACGACGGCACCGGGTCGGAACCATTTCTGGCGGACATCGCCATCCAGGCTGACACTATCGCCGCAATCGGAAACCTGAAGAGCTTCAGGGCAAAGAAAGATCTCGACGCGAGCGGGCTTGCCGTTGCCCCGGGATTTATCAATATGCTAAGCTGGGCGGATGAAAACATTGTGCAAGACAGGTATTCCGTCAGTGATATCAAACAGGGTGTGACACTCGAAGTCTTTGGTGAAGGTCATTCTCAAGGGCCGTTGCGGAGAAATCCTTCAGACAGTCTTTGGCGCACACTGGGGGAATACTTCGACTTCCTTACCCGGCAAGGGTTCACTCCTAACGTGGCATCATTCGTCGGCGCTACGACGGTGCGGATACACGAAATGGGTTTCGTAAACCGGGCCCCTGATCGCGACGAGCTATCACGCATGAAAGGTCATGTGCAGCGCGCCATGCTCGACGGAGCTATGGGGCTCGGCACGTCGCTGATCTATCCTCCGGCTTCCTACGCTTCCACAGAGGAGCTCATTGAGCTTGCTAAAGTTGCATCGGGGTATGGAGGAATATACATAACGCATATGCGAAGTGAAGGTGATTTTATCCTTCCCGCCATTAATGAAACCATTCGTATATCGCGCGAAGCAAATATCCCTGCAGAGATCTACCATCTCAAGATCAACCTCTCACGCAACTGGAGTAAGATCGATACAGTGCTGAACAAGATCGACAGCGCAAGAAATGCCGGAGTGCCTTTAACCGCGAACATGTATCCGTACATCGCAAGTGGCACAGGATTAAATTCGCGATTACCGGCATGGGTGCAGGAAGGTGGCTCGGTCGAAATGCGAAAAAGATTGCGCATCCCGGCCATCCGTCGAAAGGTCATTTATGAAATGGAGAAAGGTATTCCATCGAAGAATTCGGATCCGGACAAAGTAAAGCTGATGCGTTTCCGGCTCGAGTCGCTCAACAGGTTATACGCGGGAAAAACATTAAGTGAAGCCGCAACTATTTACGGCAAGAATCCAGACGAAACGGCGATCGATCTGATCATGCAGGACAAGTCCCGGATAGAGGCTTTATATTTCCAACAATCTGAGGAGGTATTGACACGAATCATGAAACTCCCCTACGTTTCATTCGGGTCTGACGGGGGATCTTATTCGCTTGAATCAGGCAGCAAATCCCTCGCCGATCATCCCCGCGCTTTCGGAACGTTTGCCCGGTTACTGGGAAAATACGTTCGCGAGGATCAGGTGCTGACCCTTAAGGAAGCGATCCGCAGAATGACATCGCTGCCCGCTGCGAACCTGAAGCTGGAAAGAAGAGGCAAACTGCAGCAGGGTTACTTCGCGGATGTTGTGCTGTTTAATCCGGACTCAATCATAGACCGGGCTACTTACGAAGCTCCCCATCAATATTCCGTTGGTGTCAAACACGTCTTTGTCAATGGCGTGCAGGTCTTGAACAACGGATCGCATACGCGGGCGACGCCGGGCCGCATCATTCGGGGCCCCGGTTGGATACCAAATGATTTGTTAAATCACGGTGAAAAAAGATAGATGGTTGTATATTTGAGGTCCAGAAATATTTTATACGCCTGTTCTAACCACTATGCGCGAATCCGGAAACGTAAAACACGCTGTGATCACACTATGTTTGCTCTCAATGTTCGGTTGGTCCGAAGCGCAGTCCGTGAAGGGGCTTCTTGAAAAGGG
>CBFGXV010000600.1:0-2700 GCA_965652755.1 uncultured Chryseosolibacter sp.
ATCGCGAACCTCAAAACCTGCACGTTCGCGGGAGAGACCACCTGGACCGAGTGCCGACATCCTGCGTTTGTGCGTGATCTCCGCCAGCGGATTGGTCTGATCCATGAACTGAGACAGCTGGTTGGTTCCGAAGAACGAGTTGATCACCGAAGACAATGTGCGCGCGTTGATAAGGTCAACCGGCTTAAAGTCCTCGTTATCGCGAACGTTCATCCTTTCCTTGATTGTCCTTGCCATACGTGCGAGGCCAACACCAAACTGCGAGTACAGCTGTTCTCCGACGGTTCTTACCCTTCGATTGCTCAGGTGATCGATGTCATCAACCACGGCCTTCGAATTGATAAGCCCGATCAGGTATTTTACGATCAGGATAATATCTTCCTTCGTTAGTACGCGCTGGTCATAACCGAGGTCAAGACCGAGTTTCTTGTTGATCCTGTAACGGCCAACCTCCCCGAGATCATAGCGTTTTTCACTGAAGAAAAGGCTTTGAATGATATCGCGTGCAGTTTGTTCATCGGGCGCTTCGGTATTGCGAAGCTGACGATAGATATATTCGACCGCTTCTTTTTCAGAATTGGAAGTATCCTTGGCAAGCGTATTAAATATGATGTTATAATCTGCGATGTTGATATCGTCGCGGTGAAGGATAATAGATTTCACACCTGAATCAATGATGATATCCACGTCTTCCGCTTCGATGATGTGATCGCGTTCCAGCAACACTTCGTTGCGGTCGATCGAAACAACCTCGCCGGTATCTTCATCCACGAAGTCCTCAGTCCATGTTTTCAAAACCCTTGCAACGAGCTTTCTGCCCGTGATCTTCTTCAGGGTATTCTTGTTTGCTTCTACCTCTTCAGACAATCCGAACAGGTCGAGTATATCTTTATCAGAACCGTAACCGATGGCGCGAAGCAGCGTGGTGACGGGGAATTTTTTCTTGCGGTCGATGTATGCATACATGACAGCGTTCACATCGGTGGCAAATTCTATCCATGATCCTTTAAAAGGAATGATCCTGGCAGAATACAATTTCGTTCCGTTCGTGTGTTTGCTCATGGCAAAGAACACGCCGGGAGATCGGTGCAACTGGGAAACGATGACGCGTTCGGCGCCATTGATCACAAATGAGCCTTTCTCGGTCATGTAAGGGATGTTGCCAAGGAACACTTCCTGTTCGATGGTTTCAAAATCCTCATTATCCTCATCATTACAGGTCAGCCTCAGCTTGGCCTTCAGGGGCACCGAGAAGGTCAGACCGCGGTCGATACATTCATCGACGTTGTATTTTGGAGGATCAATGGTATAGTCGACAAATTCAAGGACGAAATTCTCACGTGAGTCGCTGATGGGAAAGTTCTCTGCAAAAACTTTGTAAAGACCTTCATTCTGTCTTTTTTCCGCCGGCGTCTCTATCTGTAAAAAATCTTTGAAAGACTGGAGTTGAAGGTCCAGAAAATCAGGGTAGTCGAGGATCTTCTCAATGGATGAAAAGTCAATCCGACCGTTATTACTCTTCTTTGCCAAGGTGTGTTTGTTTTAGGTGTTAAATCCCGGGACAGAACAATTGTGCTCACACAGTAAGTTCAGCCGCAGGGGGCCACAGGGCATAAATAGGGATAGACCCCGTCTCATTCTACGCATGATATACATGGTTCGAACCAGACACGGGGTCTAACCGAAGCTTAAGAGAGAAAACTCTTCTTGCTCAAGAAGATTACTTCAACTCAACTTCGGCACCAGCCTCGGTAAGTTGCTTCTTAAGGTTTTCAGCTTCGTCTTTAGGCAAACCTTCCTTAATGGTCTTAGGAGCACCGTCAACCATGTCTTTGGCTTCTTTCAAACCAAGACCAGTGAGTTCCTTCACTAATTTAACGATTTGGAGTTTGTTAGCACCGGCTGCTTTCAACACAACATCGAAGTTGGTCTTTTCAGCGGCAGCAGCTCCACCGCCACCAGCTCCTGCAGCAGGAGCAGCAGCTACAGCAGCGGCTGCAGGCTCAATGCCATAAGTTTCCTTTAAGTAAGAAGCCAGTTCATTAACTTCTTTCACGGTGAGTTCAACGAGTTGATCTCCAAGAGCTTTTATATCAGCCATTTTTATAAAATTTAATTGATTCAGGTTTTCTTTAAAAATTTAATTACTTGTTGTTGCGTTCTTCCAGCGTTTTCAGCAGGCCGGCTACTGTATGCTTTCCGCTCATAAGGGCAGAAATAACATTTTTCGCAGGAGACTGCAGGAGACCGATAACATCACCGATGAGCTCATTCTTTGATTTAAGCTCGCTCAACATGGTCAGGTTTTCATCTCCGATGTAGATGGAAGAATCGATGGAAGCTCCTTTCAGGACCGGTTTGCCTTCCTTTTTCACGCGAAACTCGCGGATCACCTTTGCGGGCGTGTTACCGACTTCCTTGGAGAAAATTACTCCGGAAAATCCGTGCAACACATCGAACAATTGTGAGAAATCCGCTCCCTCCTGCTTTTCAAGAGCCTTGCGGATCAGGGTGTTCTTGTAAACACCATACTCCACGCCATTCTTGAAACACATCCTTCTGAAATTGTTCACTTCAGCAACGGTAAAACCCGACGCATCTGTGACATAGAAGTGCGTGTTGTTGGCAAACTTCTCTGCCAGCTTTTCAATTATGATTGCTTTTTCTTCTCTGGTCATTGTTTGTAGTCTTAAATACCAG
>CBFGXV010000601.1:0-2694 GCA_965652755.1 uncultured Chryseosolibacter sp.
GACTTCCTGCATCCGGACCGGACGATCTTGTAAGAACTGTTTTGACCTCTGACCTGAATCAGGGTCATGCGCTTGCGGTCACCGATCTGCTTGCATCAGGAAGCAATCAAATAGTAGCAGGGTGGCGAGAACCTGACAAGCAGGGCAAAGTTGGAATCAAGCTTTTCTATAAGGAGACGAATGATGCCGCGGATTGGAGTGAACACTGGATCGATGAGAACGGCATGGCGTGTGAAGATCTGCAGGTTGCCGATCTGAATGGCGACGGCAAACCTGATATCATTGCAGCGGGCCGTGCCACGAAAAATCTCAAGATATACTGGAACAGAAATTAGGAAGCTGACCGTGATCAAGAACGCAAGGATGCGCGGCAGCGTCCCGGTGTTGAGCGCTTTCGCGTGCGACTGGCGTCTGCTTGCTGCATGAACCTTTCAAACCATTCAATTGCATAAGGACGAACAATTCCCTATCTAGTAGCCGCTAAGTTTAAACCAAGAACCTGCATGTTAAGGGCGTCAGGAATCCAGAAATCGTACGGTCCGTTGAAAGTTTTAAAGAGTGTCGACCTTCACGTTGCCAAGGGAGAAATTGTTGCGATTGTCGGGGCTTCCGGTGCGGGCAAGAGTACGTTGTTGCACATACTGGGCACGCTTGATAATCCCGATGCCGGAAAGGTTTACATCCACGATAAGGACGTGTTCGCTCAAAGCTCGCGAAACCTGGCAGCGTTCCGAAACCAGTCGATCGGATTTGTTTTCCAATTTCATAATCTGCTTCCCGAATTCAGCGCCCTGGAAAATGTGCTCATCCCCGGGCTGATTGGAGGACGCGATGCTGGCGAAGTTCGCTCACGCGCGGAAAAATTGCTGGATATGCTCGGCATCGCCCACAGGAAGGAACACAAGCCTTCGGAGTTGTCAGGTGGCGAGCAACAGCGCACGGCAGTAGCCCGCGCGTTGATCAATTCTCCGGATCTGATCCTCGCCGACGAGCCGAGTGGCAATCTCGACTCAAAGAATGCCGTGGATCTTCACAACCTGTTCTTTCAGTTGCGAAAGGACCTGAACCAGACCTTTATTATTGTCACACACAACAGCGACCTCTCCATGATGGCAGACCGGCGGGTGGAGATCAGGGATGGGATGATCGTTAAATAGCGGGATCCGATCGGCTACCCGCGTCAGTGTTATCTGTTCCGTGTGTATTTTGAAACGACGTTAAGGAGGTAGTGGAGGTGAAACGGTTTCTCGATGTAATCGTTGGCGCCGGCGAGCAACGCTTCATTGCCGGACTGCCGCGCTGCCGAGATGAGGATTACCGGCGTATCCTTTGTTGCGGATTGCGAACGCAGATGTCGGCAGAGTTGCAGGCCATCGACATCCGGCATCTTTCTGTCCAGGATGAACAGATCGACCCATGAATAATTTCCATCTATTACGGACTTACCGGAGGCTGAAACCTTTACCTGGTAGCCAGCGTCCTCGAGTATCATCGAGAGCGAAAGGGCGGTTTCCGGATCGTCGTCAGCGACCAGCACTTTTTTTCGCAGCAGTTGTTGCATCGCATTGATACCCACCATGCGCAGCAACAGGTAGTGAATATTATTCGTGATCAGTAATCTCTCGATGTTTTTTCCCCAGTCGAACGCTGTGAACCTGAATACGAAGCGGTCGTCGGTGTTTTTGTGAAGGGGTCCGTTGTCAAGCGAGTAGGTGTAAAGCGTTTTCGCGATAGCCGACTTATCTTTTACGAAGTATCCTTCCCAGATCTCGACTTCGACGGCTGTTTGATCATTGGCAGCCGGAGTTGCGTAGCTTAGCGTTACCATGTTCAACAGGAGGTAAAAAAGTGTACCCAACGATACAGGTATGCGCAGAGTTGCTGCTGCATATATCAAGTGATCATGGTCGGGGAGGCAGCGCAATCGCTTCGCAACAAATGAACGCGTTAATTATTGTTCTTGAGTGGAGTTGGCATTCAAATCTGACGCTAAATGTCCAGCCGCATCACGAAGTCGTTCATCCAGTAAGGCCCGATCGGAACGTCTTCCTCACGAATGATTTTGAAGCCGATCTTTTCGTAGAAATGGCGCGCCGGATTGTCGCGGTTTACATTTAGGTCGAGCTTATCTGCACCCTCCAGGGTTGACCGTGTTTTGATGTCGTCTATCAAAGCCCGGCCGTAGCCTTTTCGGTGATTGCCCGGAAGGACGTAAAGCTTGTGAATTTTGTAGACTCCCGGATGCTCTGCCCGCGGGCCAAACGACGCGAACGCCTGGATCTTTCCTTCCTCCACGAGAACCAGGAAGCGCTGTATGCCGTTTTGCATTTGCGATCGAAGGATCTCGGGCGAGTAGATGGCAGCGAGCATAAAGCGGATTTGTTCCTCAGTGAGTATTGGCGAATACGTGGGCCACCATGTTGCCTCAGCTATGTCGATGATCGACGGAATATCCGCCTCCGCAGCTATTCGGATTTTAAACATGGCTTAAATCTAGAATTTAAAGGGATTTTTTAGGCAGAATGTTTTCAACCTTTATATTTGCACTTCCTTTCAAAGCGCTAAATAAGTTAATTCCCGGAAAACTGGGTGCGAGGATTCAAAAGGAAATGCCCGTTGGGGTAATGTGACTTATTGGTGATTTTTGAAAAATAGCTTTGGAGAGGTGGGTGAGAGGCTTAAACCAGCAGTTTG
>CBFGXV010000602.1:0-2693 GCA_965652755.1 uncultured Chryseosolibacter sp.
GCCGTGAATTGATTCCTGATAGTGAACGGAAACGTCAGGATCCCGTTTTCACTTTCCTGTTTGTGTCCGCGAGAGCTGGCCTGCTCAAAAAGTATCCCTATAGCTCCCTGCACATCGGGGAAGGTTGATCCTTTGCCATAGTAGAAATCATCATAGCCCTCCTGCGTGTAGTAGAGCGATCCGATCTCGTCAAAAGCCCGGGCATGAAACTCTCCTATCTTTTTAGTCAACTCAATATTTCTCGAAGGTGTGAGCGGATGTGATCGGGAGGGTACACCGGGCTGAAAAAAGAAAGTATAGTTCGTTCCCATTTCATGATGGTCGGTGAGCACGTTGGGTTTCCACTCGTGGAATTTTTTGATGCGCGCCTGTGATTCCGGTTGTTGAGCGACAAGCCAGTCGCGATTCAGGTCGAACCAATAGTGGTTTGTTCTGCCGCCCGGCCAGGGTTCATGGTGTTCAATGTCATTTACATCGGCGGAGACCATCATACTTTTCATTGCGTTTACCCACGAAGAGAAGCGCTGCATTCCGTCCGGGTTAAAGCTGGGGTCAAATAAGATGATTGTGTTACGCAGGGAGTTTTCAATCTCCGCATTTTTTGCTGCGGCAAGGTGATAGGCGATGAGCAGGCCCGCATTGGCGCCGCTGGCTTCGTTGCCGTGAATGCTGCATCCGATGTAAAAAACTGCTGGCATGTTGGCGATGTCCAGGTTGGCAGAACGCGAGGGGTCCGTTAACTGTAAATGCTGCGCGCGAATGGTTTCTATGTCCGCGTGATTCTCCGGGGCGGTGATGGTCAATAAGAGAAGCGGTCGTCCTTCATGTGTGTGGCCGGTTATTTCCAGCGTGATCCGATCGGATGCCTTGTCCAACTCCCGCATGTATTGCACCAGCTTGTCGTGAGTCACGTGGGCCTCGCCGACTTCGTGGCCGATAATAGACGAAGGAGTCGGTATCATCGTGTCATACACCACCTCATCCGGCAGGAAGTATGACATGTCTGGCTGTGCAAAAGAGTAGTTGAGCAAAAAGCACTGAAGAAGACAGAACACTAATAAATTTCTTAAGTTCATAGTAATAACGGTAGAGGAGATAACGATGCTGCGAAGATATTTTTAAATGTAATCACGTGTAAACAATGAGGGCAAAGATTTAATGAACCATCCCGGCACTTTCATGGTTTTTTAGTTTTAATTGGATTGCTTAATTTCAGGCGTGATGTTGGTCAGGATTCGATATTTCGTTGTATTTGCGCTCATTTTTACCCTTTCTACGGCCTGTGATGAGTCGAAGCGGGTCAATTTTACCTCTTCGCCGGAAGTCACGTCCGATCTTGACGCCATCCTTGAACGCGGATACATCAACGCCCTCGTCGACAATAACTCCGTAAGTTACTTCATTTACAAGGGCGAGCCGATGGGGTATGAGTATGAGTTGCTCAACCTTTTCGCCAAGCACCTGAATGTAGATCTAAAGATAAAAGTAACATCGGGCATTGACCGTGCCATTGACCAGCTCAATCAGGGCGAAGGGGATATAATCGCATTCCCGTTGACCATTACAAAGGAGCGCAACAAATACGTTTCATTCACCAAACCGCACTTCAACTCGTATCAGGTCCTGGTGCAGCGGAAACCCCGCGGCTGGCGTCAGATGACTTTAGACGCAATCAACGATAGCCTTATACGCAATCCTGTCGACCTCATCGGAAAGGAAGTGCACGTTCTGGCCAACTCCAGTTTCGAAACGCGGTTGAGGCATTTGTCGGAAGAAATAGGGGGCGACGTTATAATCCGACCGGACACCACATCCTCAGAAAGCGAATCCCTTATCAGAAGAGTTGCAACGGGCGAGCTCGATTTTACAATTGCAGATCACATGATGGCCCGGGTTAACGCTTCCTATTATCCGGACCTGGATATCAACACGCCAGTTAGTGTGGCGCAACAGGTGGCGTGGGCAACGCGAAAGAACTCTCCGGAACTGCTTAAAGCAATGAATGACTGGCTGGCCAACATAAAGAAGGAAGCCACCTTCATGGTGATCTACAACAGGTATTTCAGAAGCCCCCGCACTTCTGTTGTAAGAATGACGAGTGAATACTCTTCAATGGGAGGCAACATGTTGTCGCCGTTCGACAGCCTCATACGTAAAGGGGCCAACACTCTGGGATGGGACTGGAGGTTGCTCGCCAGCCTGATCTACCAGGAGTCGCGTTTCCTTCCCAAAGGGGAATCGTGGGCAGGGGCCCGTGGGTTAATGCAACTCATGCCGCGAACTGCCAATGAATTCGGCGCCTTCGACCTCGATGACCCGCGCCAAAGTATCAGCGCAGGCGTAGGGTACCTTCAGTTCCTTCAAAAATATTGGCTCAATAAAATTCCAGATACGGAGGAACGTATGAAATTTATCCTTGCATCCTACAATGTGGGATTGTCTCATGTTGTTGACGCGAGGAGACTGGCGAAGAAGTATGGAAAGGATCCGCAGGTATGGTACGATAATGTCGAGTATTATTTGTCTCAAAAATCCGAACCGGAATTTTACCGCGATCCGATCGTGACAGCGGGATATTGCAAATGCGAGGAACCTATCCACTACGTGCGTTCCATCCTCGACAGGTACGAGGAGTACAAGATTCATATCGCCAGTTAGTTCAATCTCCGGACGATTTCCCCGAAGTTCAGATC
>CBFGXV010000603.1:0-2692 GCA_965652755.1 uncultured Chryseosolibacter sp.
TGCCGCGATCCTGATGCAGTGTATGGAACAGAACCGGTCTGTGCATACGGCCTTTATACAGTTTGAGAAGAAACGTATGCCTCGCACCACTACGGTCGTTAAAAATTCCTGGACCCTGGGCCGGATCGCCCAAGTTGAGAACAATTTTCTTATTGCACTTCGCAACTTCGTAGTGAGACATACGCCACCTTCTGTAACGGAGAAGCAGATCAGATTCCTGATCCAGGGCTGAACGCCGGGCTACAGACGCGGATGTCCTTGAATGATGCTCCCGTGACTGACGTGGCTTAACCAATTCAATAAGAGATTGTCCATCCGTTTCGGTTCCGGCAGCAATGCCATGAATGCCTCCACTGAAATTCAAAATCAGAATTACGTCAACCCTTTTATCTTTGCGCAGACAGAACAATATATATGCACATTCGTACCGCGGCTAACGAGGATCTTCCCCTGATAATTCATTTGTATCAACAGGTAGCCCGACAGGAAGGAGGCCTTGCACGCAATGAACATGAGATCACTGAAGAATACGTGAGGACGTTTTTGACAAAAAGCATTGAATCAGGATTGATACTCGTGGCCGAGCATCCGGAAAATCCGGAGATCCTCATCGGAGAAATGCACGCGTACACTGCGACGCCCGCGGTATTCAGGCATGTGCTTTCACATCTGACAATCGCGGTACATCCCGACTTCCAGGGAAAGAATATCGGCCGGACACTGTTCACCATCTTCCTGGAAGAAGTAGGACTCAACCGCCCTGACATAGGGCGGGTCGAACTCATTGCCCGCGAGAGCAACACCCGTGCGATCAAGTTTTACCAGTCGTTTGGATTCCAGATCGAGGGTCGCCTCGAGATGCGGATAAAAACGCGCGAGGGAAATTACGAAGCGGATATCCCGATGGCATGGCAGAATCCAAATTTCGATTTTTGATACTTGCCCGGTCGTAAGATATCAATCAATTACACCTCGAAAGTCTTCGGAAATTCATCTGCGTAATAGAATCCCACTCCCAATTCCTTCAGCTTCTCAATTTCTTTTGAAATGAGATTCTCATCCGATTTTTTGTCGACGACTTTACGAATAATAATGTAGCGGATATTTCCGCTGTATTTCTCCGCGGCGGCGATATAAATGGGGACATCATGCTGTGTATTATCTCCCATGAGAATAAATTTCTTCTCCGGGAACAAAGACAACATCTCTTCAAGCGTAGTGACCTTGTGCGTATTTTTCGGCGGGATCTTCACGTTGAGGATCACGTCCCATAGCTTTCTCAACTGTTTCAGGAACAATGGTCCCGGCGGGAAGTGGTTATGCGTGAGAAACCGGTATATCAAAGGATAAAGGTTTTGCTCACTGTTCGAGAGGTATATGGGAACGGCGCCCTTCGCGGTGAAGTTGTTCATCAGCTCCTGCATCCCGATGACCGCCTTGCGTTTTTCCATCGTTGTGAACATCAGCGTGCTGAATTTGCGGAGTTTGTCCCCTATGAAAGAATGAACCAGCGTATCATCGATATCGGAAATGACGATTGTCTCTCCTTCGATGTAGTGAATGGAAGTTCCGTATAACCCCTCTACCATCCTTACGCCTTCGCCACTTTTCATCAGCACCTTTACCAGCCGGCCCTGAACATCAGCCTTGTTGGCTTTGATATAAAATGCGCCGTGACGATTGGTTGCGGCTTCGACCTGACCGTTGGTAAAGACCAGCTCGATGATCTCATTGGAAAACGGGCGCGTGCGATAAAGCTTCATCAGCGTGCGGAAAGTTTTCCGGCGGCTATATTCGATAAAGCTGAGGTCGCTGAGCCGCGTATATGTCACCTGACCAAAGATCAGGGTAGTTGTTCCGTTGGAAAGCGCATAGAAGCTAAGGAGTATGGGAAGTTTTACCGCCACCGTCAGACCAATAGTTTTAAAGCGCCGGGTACAATGTCTATTTTCAGATGATCGGTCATGCCCATGTATTCCCCATCGATCTGGAAATGCGCCTCCGGCTCTATTTTGATCTCAGCAGCCTTACAGGTGATCACGTCTGAGAACATATCCTTATCCACAAATACATTCAGGGCGGTCAGTCCTGCCTTGATAGCATCATCGAGCGTAACCTTTTCTACATTACAGATCTCAAACTTGCCATCGGACACAGATCCCTCCGAGATCTGAACCCCTGTTCCGTACTTATGCGCGTTTGCAAAGGCCATCATATATCCTTCCTTGTGAACAGTATCATGTGGTGTGCGAATAGTCACATGGTGGAGCGGTGTTTCCTGAATAGCGGAAAGCAAAAATTTGGCGTATCCAAGCATCCCCCGCTCTCCGCCCTCTTCATACTTCTTTACGATCAGCGCGTTTACACCAATGTCGCTGAGATGTATGCATAAATGTTCGTCATTAAACTTAAGCATATCTATCGGACGTGTCTTGGTCGACTTCAGAATATTTTCCAGCGCGGCCATGGGATCCTTCGGAATTTCCAGTGCCGTGGCCAGGCCGTTCGCCGATCCCAGTGGAAGAATTCCGATGGTCATATCATAGGGCAACAAAATTTTCGCCACTAATTGAATTGTACCGTCACCTCCGCCCGTTACGACACGATCGGGCTTTATCGTGTCAATCTGCTTTTTTATTCTTGATTCATCATCTTCCCCGGTGGTGAGGCAGAAGGTAGCGTCATATCCCTG
>CBFGXV010000604.1:0-2684 GCA_965652755.1 uncultured Chryseosolibacter sp.
TCAATCATCTTATCGGATTTATATTCCTTGTGCCCGCCGTAGCTTTGCGCGGTATGTGCGTGGTAGTCACGCCAAGGTTAATATGATCGCACAAGTTTGGAACCAGACGCACGCACGATGGAGCCCGAACTCACGACTCACAACTCACAACTCACCTTTCACCACTCCGCTCACCTCGCGAATTATTTTTTGAAAATGAAATAGACGGCGAGCACAAGGAATATAAATCCGATAAGATGATTGAGCCGGAACGTTTCGCTCTTGAAAAAAATGAGTGAGAAGATGACGAACACCGTCAGGGTGATCACCTCCTGGATGACCTTGAGCTGTACGAGCGAGAACGGTCCGCCGTAGTCTTTGAACCCGATCCGGTTGGCCGGTACCTGCAGCATGTATTCGAACAGGGCAATCCCCCAACTGATAAGGATGATGGTGAGCAGCGGAAGATTTTCACTCCACTTCATTTCCTTAAACTTCAAATGCCCGTACCACGCGAGTGTCATAAAGGCATTCGAGAGCGTGAGCAAAAGAATGGTAACGAGCGCTTTCATTTTAACGTCTTGCACTGACCATCGACCATCGACCATCGACTATGACTATCTCACCAACTTCTTATACCTGATCCTGTGGGGCTGATCGTCGCCCAATCGCTTCTTCTTATTTTCTTCGTATTCACTGAAGCCGCCTTCAAACCAGTACACCTGCGAGTCGCCTTCAAATGCGAGAATGTGCGTGCATACCCTGTCCAGGAACCAGCGATCGTGGGAGATGATCACAGCGCAGCCCGCAAAATTTTCCAGGGCTTCTTCGAGCGCGCGCAGTGTATTCACATCCAGGTCGTTGGTAGGTTCATCAAGCAGAAGAAGGTTCCCGCCTTGCTTCAAGGCTATTGCAAGGTGTGCGCGGTTCCGCATTCCGCCGGAGAGTTCCTTCACTTTCTTCTGCTGGTCATTACCGTTGAAATTGAATTTTCCCACATATGCCCGCGAGTTCTGCTGTTTGCCTCCGAGTTCGATGATCTCATTGCCACCGGTGATCGCCTGCCATACTGTGTCTTCTGGCCTTAGATCGTCGTGTTCCTGGTCGACGTATGCGATCTTCACTGTCTCGCCGATTTCGAAGCTCCCTTCATCAGGCTTCTCTTTGCCCGTGATCATTTTGAACAGCGTTGTCTTTCCCGCACCGTTCGGACCGATGATCCCGACTATACCTGCGGGTGGCAGTGAAAAGGTGAGATTCTCATAGAGGAGCTTGTCACCATACGCCTTTGAAACACCTTTTGCTTCTATGACCTTGTTGCCCAGACGGGGCCCCGGAGGAATGAACAGTTCAAGTTTTTCTTCTTTCTCGCGCGTTTCCTGACTCAGGAGTTTTTCGTAGGCGCTCAAACGCGCTTTACCTTTTGCCTGTCTTCCTTTCGGATTCATGCGGACCCATTCCAACTCGCGCTCCAGCGCCTTCTGTCGCTTGGATTCGGATTTTTCCTCCTGTGCGAGGCGCTTCTGTTTCTGATCCAGCCACGATGAGTAATTTCCTTTCCAGGGAATACCTTCGCCGCGGTCCAGTTCCAGGATCCATCCTGCTACATTATCGAGGAAGTAACGGTCGTGAGTGACGGCGATTACCGTTCCCTTGTATTGCTTGAGATGCTGCTCCAGCCAATGAACTGATTCGGCATCGAGGTGGTTCGTTGGTTCATCCAGCAGCAGAACATCAGGCTCCTGTAACAGGAGGCGGCAAAGCGCTATACGTCGCTTTTCACCGCCTGAAAGGTGTTCGACTTTCGTGTCAGGAGGCGGACACCGCAATGCGTCCATCGCGCGTTCGAGCTTGTGATCTATTTCCCACGCGCCGGAGGCATCCAGCTTTTCCTGAATCTCACCCTGTTTTTGAATGAGCTTGTCCATGGCGTGGGGATTCTCCAATACTTCCGGATCGCCAAATTTTTCATTGAGCGCCTCAAACTCTTTCAGCAGTGACATGATCTCCTGCACGCCTTCCTCGACTACTTCTTTGACAGTTTTTGTCTTGTCGAGCTTGGGCTCTTGCTCCAGTAGTCCGACACTGAAACTAAGGTCAGACACTACTTCGCCCTGAAACTCCTTGTCGACACCGGCTATGATCCGCAGCAGCGAAGATTTTCCGGAGCCGTTCAAGCCCAGAACGCCGATCTTTGCACCATAAAAGAAGGACAGGTAAATATTTTTCAGTACTTGTTTATTGGGCGGATAGATCTTGCTCACGCCCGTCATTGAAAAAATAATCTTTTCGTCAGCCATAAGTTGTTGCGATTCGAAGCAGCAAACTGAACAATCAAACGACGGAAAGGTCGTTTAGACAACAATTTGCCCATTTGTGGCGCAATATGGCAAATAACTTCCTAGGCAGGGAGAAGAGATGGTTACATTTTTGCTGAATATTTCATCCAGAACTGAACCTTTTTAGCGCATTTTCGCTGTAAGGAAATAGGAAAAATCGCAGTTTGTTTTCATTAATTAAAGTTTATTTTTGCGAAAAAATGAAGGAGGACTAATAGATATGTATTGGACGCTGGAACTTGCCTCTTACTTGGAAGATGCCCCTTGGCCTGCAACCAAAGATGAATTAATCGACTATTCAATAAGGTCGGGTGCTCCTCTTGAAGTTGTCGAAAACCTACAGGAACTCGAAGATGACGGTCAACC
>CBFGXV010000605.1:0-2678 GCA_965652755.1 uncultured Chryseosolibacter sp.
ATCATCGCTGAGAAGATGAATCACCACCCCACATGGACTAATACCTGGAATAAGGTGACTTTTGAATTGAGTACGCATGACGCCGGCAATAAGGTGACTGACCGCGACCGGAAACTCGCTGAGGCTATCGATCGACTTATCGCATGACAACAGGGGAGAAAAAAACATCTCTTTACATCGTTCCAACACCAATCGGAAATCTCGCTGACATCACCTTGCGGGCACTCGAAGTACTCAAGTCCGTTGACGTAATACTTGCCGAGGACACACGCACCTCCGGAAAGCTGTTGAAGCACTATCAGATCGAAAAGCCACTCCAGAGTTTTCATAACTTTAATGAACACAAAACTGTTGATGGCCTGATCGGCCGGATGCAAAGCGGACAGGTTATGGCCCTTGTAAGCGACGCGGGCACGCCGGGTATTTCTGATCCGGGATTTTTGATCGCAAGAGCCTGCCTTCAGGCAGGATTATTGTTGGAATGCCTGCCAGGTCCCACAGCATTCGTTCCAGCGCTGATAAAATCCGGACTGGGCGCAGACCGGTTTGCGTTTGAAGGATTTCTTCCCCAAAAGAAGGGTCGGCAAACGATGCTTATCAGATTAGCCAACGAAGAACGCACTATGATCTTTTATGAATCACCACACCGGCTATTAAAAACCTTGCAGCAGTTTGGCGAATATTTTGGCGTGCAACGCAAAATTTCCGTAAGTCGTGAGCTCACAAAATTTTTTGAAGAGACGGTGAACGGATCTGTTGAAGAAGTCTTGCAGCATTTTACCACCAGAGATATCAAGGGCGAGATTGTGATCGTGGTCGAGGGAAAAGGCAAAGGCAAGGCAGACATTAATGAAGGCGGCGAGGACTAGTATGCCTACGCCGGGATTGTTATATTCACTCAAGTAATCGCGAAGAACAAAGTAATGAATTTAGAAAAAATCGAACAGGGCGTCATTGAAGTATGCCGTGAAGTAGGGGAATTTATCCGCAAGGAGGCTAACGCATTTGACCGAAGCCGGATTGAACAGAAGACTGTTTTCAACAATCTGGTATCATACGTTGATAAAGAATCAGAAAAAGCGCTCGTCAAAACGCTCAGTCAACTTTTTCCGGCAGCCGGATTCATCACCGAGGAAGGCACCGTTGAACAATCGAAAGAACATGAGTACAACTGGATCATCGATCCTTTGGATGGCACTACAAATTTCTTGCATGGTCTGCCCCTATACGCCATCAGTATCGGTCTGACACGGAACGGGAAGCCGATATTGGGCGTCATCTACGATATCTGCCAGCGACAAAGCTATCACGCAACAGAAAAAAGTCCTGCATTCCTCGACAATCAAATCATTAAAGTTTCCGCGATCCCAACGCTAAGCGAGAGTCTTCTTGCCACGGGATTTCCTTATTATCACTTCGACAAGCGTGAAGATTACCTGGATATTATCAAGGAATTCCTCAACGAGACGCACGGCATCCGGCGACTTGGAAGCGCGGCGATGGATCTGGCATTCGTAGCCTGTGGAAAGCTTGAAGGATTTTTTGAATACAATCTCCATCCCTGGGATATCGCAGCGGGCACCATTATCGTTGAACAAGCCGGAGGTAAGATCACCGATTTTACCGGCGGAGGAAATTTTCTCTTCGGTAACCAGTTCTGCGCAAGCAACACGCTCGTTCACGAGGAAATGCTTCAGGTCATAAAATCCCGCTGGTTTTGATCTGTTGTAAATTAGAAGTACAAATTAACTCATTCACCATGAAGCCTTCAAATCTGACATGCCGGATCACACTTCTGCTTGTGTTGTGCACCTTATTTCAAGGGCTGAAAGCGCAGGACAATCCCGATACGACCCTTCCGATCGACCCGCAGGTTAAAGTTGGGAAACTTGAGAACGGTCTGACTTACTATATCAGGAAGAACGAAAAGCCTGAGAATAAAGTCGAGTTGAGGCTGGTCATCAATGCTGGGTCGATACTGGAAGATGACGATCAACAAGGCCTGGCACACTTCACGGAACACATGGCGTTTAACGGTTCAAAGAACTTCGAGAAGAACGACATCATTTCATTTTTACAGTCAATCGGCGTGGAGTTTGGCGCGGACCTCAACGCTTACACGGGCTTTGATGAGACCGTATATATCCTGCCGATCCCAACCGAGAAAAAAGAGAATGTCGAGAAAGCATTTCAGATACTGGAAGACTGGGCTGGAGCTGTAGGCTTCGACCCCGCCGAGATTGAGAAGGAACGGGGCGTGGTTCTCGAGGAGGAAAGATCCGGCCGCGGGGCGGAAGAACGGATGTTCAGGCTCACTTACCCGAAAATGCTGGAGGGATCCAGGTATGCAGACCGCCTTCCCATCGGCAAGGTTGAAGTACTCAAAAGTTTCAAGCCCGAAGTGATCCGCAGATTTTACACGGACTGGTATCGACCGAACCTGATGGCCGTAGTCGTAGTCGGCGACATTGACCCTGCGGAAGCTGAGCGCCTGGTGAAAAAGCATTTTTCAGGCTTGAAAAACCCACCGAATCCAAGGCCGAGGGAGAAGGCCACTATACCCGCGAGGACCAGGTCAGAAGGCTTGGTCGTGACTGATAAGGAAGCGACGCACCACCTGGTGGATATTAATTATTCGTACAAACCTTTGAAGGAGCAGAACACGCTCGGCGCCTACC
>CBFGXV010000606.1:0-2674 GCA_965652755.1 uncultured Chryseosolibacter sp.
AAAATAGATATAGCCGTTACGTTGGGAGCCACCCTGCCCACAGCATCTTTCGAACCATCTGCTCCTGAGCATTCCTTTGAATCAACCCGGCGCGATGGGGACGTGCTTCACAGGTTCACCTACCGCTATCACTATACGCGGGGAAAAGGCGTTCCCGTGGCCCGCGCCGGCACGATGATCAAATACCGGTTGGCAAAGTTTGCGTTCGCCGCAAGGGTGGATTATGAGCACGGACTGACCGACGGCAAAAGCTTTGAGTGGCGACACCAGTTGACTGACGACGGTACCTTTGAGTATCGGAAAGACCCCTTCACCTACCGGCTCCCCGACATGTTCTTGTACTTTGCTGAAGTCGAATATCAACCCGCTCCCCGGCTCGTTGTTTTTGCGGGCGCGTACGGCCACACGGCCTACAGAGGCTGGACGTCTTCCGAGGAGGATCTCAAGGTTGCAGTTCCTTATCAAACCTCCTGGATGATCTCTTCCGGTGCTGAGATCATGATCAATCGCAGGCTTTGGGTGCGCGAAAGGATCACGCTGCCCGTCGCAGCGAGAAGTTATGACGCTCCGCTCACCTTTGAAACGTCAGTCATGTACAATATCTTTCCCTTTCAAAACCATTAGGCCATAAGCGACACTTTCGCAAAGAGCCGGATGTCGCTAGCGACTGCATAACAAAAACTGTCCTTCGCAATTTCTTTTTTACCCGTATTTTTGCAACATCGCATGAAATACGCAACCCTGTTTGTCTCAACACTCATCATCATTGCAGTACTACTTCCCGGAAGCAAAGTCCCTGACGTGGGGATTGCAGGCTTCGACAAACTGGTTCACATTGGTATGTTCGCCGTCTGGGCGATAGCCGTTCGATTCGACTTTGATTCCGGATCTTTTCCTTTCATCCTTGTTTTTTTGGCAGGATTGCTTTTCTCCGTTGTCACGGAAGTTCTTCAATTGCTGGTGGAAGGCCGAAGCTTTGACGTGTATGATATGGCAGCAGACGCAGTTGGTCTGGCACTGGGACTTCTCGTGAGTGGTCGCGTACTGAAGATGGTGAAAAAGCGGGAGTAATTTCCCCCGGCTGGAATTATTTCGCCGGCGTCACGCCAAACTTTTTGAGCACGAGATCGGAAACATTCAACTGCGGCGTCTGATATAATAAGAAATCGAAGTTGCTTACTCTGTCCGTCAGAATTATCGTGAAGCCGTTCTCCTGCGCTACCTCGGAAATTGCCTTGTTGACTTTCAGGTAAAGGGGAGCCATGTAGAGTTTCTGTTTATTCTGGAGCGTCAACTGTGCATCCTGTTGCATTTGCTCCAGGTCCGTAACTGCCTTTTCCAGATCGCCCTGCCTCCTCGCACGAACTGTATCCGCCATCGTTTTTGCATTCGCATTAAAGTCAGCATACTGTTTCTGCACCGCATCCGATTTGGCCTGGATCTGATTTCGCAGCTGTGTCTGCGTGGACTTTAAATCCGACTCGATCGCTTTCATATCCGGTAGTTTCGACATAATGTATGGAATATCCGCGTAGCCAATCTTATCGGCCTGCGTCTTTTGGGTCGTTTGTGCTGCCGCAAAAAATGGCGAGCAGAGTACCAGGAGTATTAGAGATGTTCTTATCATTTCGGTTGTAACAAAGATTTCAAAGATAACATTTTTTGGAACGTGAATAACACGCCGCGTCTGGCGACTCATAGCAATAAAGCGGCCACAATTTCTGTTTTTGAAAAAGGTTCCATCTCAGTTGCAGCAATTTTGACGTATCGCGCGCCGTTTTGACAAGCTTACAAAGATGGTATGGCTATTGATTAATGGATGGTCAAAGGAGAGAAAGATCATGAAGAATACGTATAATAATATATTAACTACAGTCGACCTGCTGAACACGTTGAACGGCGGGATCAGTGAGCCGTACATCTCGTATCGCGAAGATTCAAACGGCCGTGAGGTGAGGATCCGCGTTCCGGGAGTGAGCAAGGAATTGCTTCAGGTGGAGGTTCGCGACAATAAGCTCAGCGTGTTTTATCATATTCCAATTGAAACATCCGGCAAGCAGGTTTTTCTGCCAAAGGAAGTGGTGAACCAAACGCTGCCGTTCTTTATCGAAATCAAGGGTATTCACGCGAGCTATGAAGACAATGAGCTCGTCGTCAAACTTCCTTTCAACGAACTGTCAAACGGATATAACCGGAAGGTACCTATTCAGAGCTAAATTTGATATCTATCAAACGACCGCTGTAACAGGCGGTCTTTTTTTTACCAACCTGGTCCTCCGCCCCTCACCTTCATGTCGAGGGTGTACACAGCCGTCGAGGCCGTGATGAACAACGTCTGGCGGTCTTTTCCTCCGAAGCACACGTTGGCAGTCCAGGGTTCATCTACAGGTATATGCGCGATCTTTTCCCCTGACGGGTTAAATACTGTTACTCCCTTGCCTGTCAGGTAAACATTTCCTTTTTCATCAATCGTCATTCCGTCGGATCCCATTTCGGCAAAGAGTTTCCGGTTGACGAGCGTACCGTCAGGCTGGATGGAAAAAGAATATGTTTTTTGGGCGCGAAGATCAGCCACATAGAGCGTCTTTCCATCAGGAGTTCCTATGATGCCGTTCGGCGTGGAGAAATCAGTCATTGCCATCTCAAGAGTCTTTCTGTCTGGTGAGAGGTAGTA
>CBFGXV010000607.1:0-2665 GCA_965652755.1 uncultured Chryseosolibacter sp.
CCGATACAGGTGTTCAGATCGATGGCCATTCCCCAATGATGACCCTTGTATTCGTATGAGCAGCGCAAGTTTCTCAACGACAAAGAATCCGATAACGTCCGCGCTTACTCGGTGCTGGAAGAGATCAATACCCGTCCTAACATTTTCTACCTGGCGAAAGTCAGGAACAAAGACGGAGCAAACGCTTAAGAGAAGTATAAAAAGGATAACGCCATACAACGACAATGCAAGTAACTTCCGCAATTCGCGACCCTTTGATTACCGGTGGTAAGACCTTAAGAGATGTTTCCCACGACATCAGCCGCCACGTTGAGAACAAACCGAATCCGCTCTGGATGATAGCAATGGCTATTTCCCTGACGTTGTTCGCCTTTGGTTTCTACTGCGTGTGTGTGCTGCTCTGGGAAGGAGTAGGGGTCTGGGGATTGAATAAAACAGTAGGCTGGGCGTGGGACATTACAAACTTCGTCTGGTGGGTCGGTATTGGTCACGCCGGTACGCTGATCTCCGCGATCCTTTTGCTTTTCCGCCAGCGCTGGAGGATGTCTATTAACCGCGCTGCTGAAGCCATGACGATCTTCGCCGTTATCTGTGCCGCAACGTTCCCGCTAATGCACATGGGGCGTCTCTGGCTTGGATTCTACTGGGCGCTTCCCCTTCCGAATACCTTCGGATCACTCTGGGTGAACTTTAACTCCCCGCTGTTGTGGGACGTGTTCGCGATCTCGACATACTTCACAGTATCGCTTGTGTTCTGGTATATCGGTCTTATTCCAGACTTTGCAACGATCCGCGACCGCGCCATCGTGCAGGGAGCAAACACGCGCGCGACGATCTACAATGCCCTCAGCTTCGGCTGGCAGGGTGGAGCGAAAACGTGGATGCGCTACGAGTCGGTCGCGCTCATTCTTGCTGGTCTCTCCACGCCGCTTGTGTTGTCCGTTCATACGATCGTATCCATGGACTTTGCAACGTCGGTAATTCCCGGATGGCATACGACGATCTTCCCGCCATATTTCGTTGCGGGTGCGATCTTCTCGGGCTTCGCGATGGTATTGACCCTGCTGCTCGTCACCAGGAAAGTATTCAAACTTGAAGATTATATCACGATCTATCACATCGAGCTGATGAACATCATCATCATCGTTACAGGATCCATCGTGGGTATTGCTTATATCACGGAGTTGTTCATCGCATGGTATTCCGGTGTCGAATATGAAGGCTATGCTTTCTACAATCGCGTCCAGGGACCTTACGCATGGGCCTACTGGTCGATGATGACCTGTAACGTGATCTCTCCCCAGTTGTTCTGGATCAAAAAGATCCGCACGAGCCTGGTTGCAACTTTTGTGTTGTCGATCGTCGTGAACATCGGCATGTGGTTCGAGCGTTTTGTGATCATTGTCACTTCATTGCACCGCGATTACTTGCCGTCGAGCTGGACAATGTTCCACCCGACCATATACGATATCGGTGAATACATCTTCACTTTTGGATTGTTCTTTACAGCATTCTTCCTCTTTGCGAAATTCTTCCCTGTGGTGAATATGGCCGAGATCAAGAGTATCCTGAAGGCGACTTCTTCGGAAGGTCAGCATGGAACGCCACGCGAGGTTGACAGGACCCGTCATTAATATGATTTGCTTATAACAATAGAGATACAATGGCCGCAAATAAGAATTTTCTGGTAGGAGTATTTGAGGATGAGGACGTGTTGGTACAGGCCGTCAGAAGTCTGCGCACCAACGGCGTAAAGATCCATGAGGTGTTTACTCCTTTCCCCGTACACGGTCTGGATGAAGTGCTTGGCTACAGAAGAAGCCGCCTTCCCATCGCCGCCTTTTTGTTCGGACTAACCGGTACCTCACTGGCGCTGCTGATGCAGTTCTGGATGCTTGGTTACGACTGGCCGATGATCATCGGTGGTAAACCTCATGCTGCGTTGCCTCCTTTTATTCCCGTCACTTTCGAATTCACCGTGCTGCTTTCAGCACTGGGCATGGTGGCAACCTTTATGATCGTCAGCGATATGAAGCCTTACGGGAAGCCCCGTCAGTTCGATGTGCGGAGCACTGATGACAAGCTCGTCATGGCCATCGACCTGGATGTAAACAAAAAACAAAACAGAAACGCCATCACCCAATTATTGAAGGATGCAGGCGCCTCTGAAGTAAACGAAAAAGTATTTGCATAAAGATAAATTGGAATCGTCTACTAATAGAACGCAGTGGCGCAGGAGTACGCACTCACAACTCACCACTCACAACTGACGATTCACGATTGACGATTCACGACTGACGAGATATGAATAAACTACTGACAGCATTTTCAATCATCGGTTTCCTTGCAGGATGCAGTGCAAGCGGCGACGATCCGGGCAGTGAGTACGCGCCGAACATGTATCATTCGGTTCCGTACGATCCCTTTACCCAGATCACCGACGAGGACGCGGGACGTTGGGCTACTTCCATTGAGTATCCCGACATGCCAGGCGAAGACGAAGGCCATGCGGAATACTATAATTCGAACGTTTTCAATCCGCATCGCATGAACATGCGCACTCCTCCTGCAAATACAGTGATGAGAAATTCAAACGGATGGCTGCCATATCGCCTGCCCAACGACTCAACAGGTCTGCTAGCTCATCTGTTATTTTGGTTCACCG
>CBFGXV010000608.1:0-2660 GCA_965652755.1 uncultured Chryseosolibacter sp.
GTGCTGCGGACCGAAGAGGCGCTCGCGTGGGCTGACGGCAGCACGGCTTGGGTGGTGACACTTTGCAGCGGCGCTGGATGGTTTGCCGGATTTCTGGATGCCTCTGTTGTTGAAGATATCCTTTCCGATCCCAGGGCGTGCATTGCCGGGAGCGGTGCTCCAACCGGTACAGCGTCGATCGCCGGAGATGGATACACCATCAACGGCGAATGGAAATACGCCAGCGGTGCCTTGTATGCCACCATGCTGACGGCAAACTGTGTTATTACAAAAGATGGTCGTCCGATGCTAAAGGACGATGGGCTACCGCTGATCAGATCCTTCATTTTCCGAAAAGCAGAGGTAGAAATAAGAAGAAACTGGAGCAGTATGGGTATGGTTGCAACCGGAAGTCACACATTCAAAGTACAAAACCTATACGTTCCGTCCTCACGGTCGTTTGAGATCGACGCCAGGAATGCGCGAATCACTCTCCCGGTGTATCAATATCCTTTCCAACAGCTTGCGGAAACAACGCTGGCCGTAAATTTTTCCGGCATGGCGCAGCAGTTCATCGATGGCTGCGGGGAAATTTTCACCTCACGATCACTGGTCGGAAAAAAGACACCAGGGAACCAGCAAGCCGATGCGATTCGTATACTGTTACAGGCCCGGACAGATTTCTACGAGGCGGTCGCCGCCTCCTGGTCATACTGTTCCAGGATGACACCTATCCCGAACGTTGTGCTGAGAGAAGTGTCAGACACGAGTCGCGCCTTGTACAAGACCAGCCTCAACCTCGCTTCGAAATTATATCCATTTGCCGGCATGGCGGCGGCCGATCCCCGGACGGAAGTAAACCGCGTCTGGAGGAATTTGTTCACGGCAAGTCAACATTCGCTGTTCGCGCAGGCACAGGAATGATAACGTCCATCCAATGCTAATGCAACTCATGTCATCACTCATTGTTAAAAGCTGTAGCGTAGAACGGTTACCCTGAATCTGACATTCTGCAAGAAATCATCTCCAATCATTGACACGTCAAAGGTTTTCTTCGCCATCATGCTAAAGCGATCTTTCCCGGTGTTGCATTCTTCTCCTTGCCTAATGTCGCTAGCAGCTCGACGATGCACCAATTTGCTTTCAACGCCCCCGGCGGAAAGCGGAGGAACATTTCTCTCAGATCACCATTTGGAAATTTCGTTGTCGGTGTTACTTTTCCAGTCAGATAACCCATACCTAACGGACTCCACGGCACAAAGCCCATTTCCAAGCCCCCTTCGCATACTGGCAACTCCTGGCCCAGGATCGCGACCCCATAAAGAATAGTCATTCTGAATTACAAAATCACAACGTTTTGACGAGTCATGGTTGCTCACGCTTATCGGCCTCCAAAGTATTAATTAAATGTCATCTACCTTTTCAACATCTTTTTTAGGAACTGCTAACTTTTGTTTAGTGACTTTCAGATCCTTGAAGTAGCCAATAGTCCCAATATCTACGTACAATCCAACGCCTCCAACTCTATGCTTGCCTAACATCTTGTCTACGATGAACGAAGAGTACTTCATATCATTGATGAACATCTCGGCAGTTTCACCATTTATTTCAATTCTCATTTTAATCCATTCGTTCAGTGCAACAGGCGCAGATCCTTCGTATGAGCCCGGCGGGTAACTCTTTCTTAGCGTGTCAAACTTGGCATGTGGATAAGAAATGTACTGAACTGCGTGATTTCTGAATAATTGTCTGGAGGACCTCCCAACTTTGGGTCTTAAATAAATCGCCTCAAAGGCCGAATCGTCCTGTTTAATTCTGAAATATATGCCTATGAATCCTGCAACACCGGGATAAGGCGGCGGATCTTGGATCTGACTGTACATCTTCACTTCAATAATGCCGTTCTCAAAGTCTTCCAAACCGACAAGCCTGGCATAATGAGGTTCATCGACCGTTCCTTCGATATTGTTGACATCAAAAGGAAGCGCATTTAAATCCCTCTCAATTTTCAACACTTTCTTCCCTTCGAACCTAATGATGGAGCCCGTAACGTTATGCAATTCAAACTTTTCCTTTCGAAACGTAAGTCTCTGCTTCTGCCCAAATCCTGTCAGGGTACAAACCAGTAACAAAACCAACAATTGAATTTTTTTCATAGTAAGAAGTTTTCCCCGCATAAATGCTAAACTAATTGCTTCAATTCGGATTTGGTCACCGCCTTACCAAGTGCACCGAACTCATGAAGCTCACCAAAAACTTCCATCTTGATTGACTGTTCGAGTCCTCCGATACTAACAGGCTCAAATCCATTGTCATTGATGAACGCTTCAACCGCGTTGTTCACACTCTTATCATCTGATGCATAAAACAACACTTTTCTCGGAGTCTTAAAGGCCTCAGCGGCCAGTGATCCGGCCCCTAGCGAACCAAGTGCTTTCACAAGTATTGCACCACTTGGAATTAGTCCTTTGAGAATTATTCCCGCTGACTCATCGGCGCCGATGATTTTCTTGAATCCGCCATTTCCATTCGGAGCGATTGGATTTGATGGATCGATAATGATCTTCCCTTGAAGTTCAGTTGCATATTCTTTAAGAAGCTGCTGAATGGCGCCGAACCAAACCGACAGGACAACGATGTCAGTAGTTTTGATCGCAGTCTTTACATCAGTAGCTTTTGCC
>CBFGXV010000609.1:0-2657 GCA_965652755.1 uncultured Chryseosolibacter sp.
TGTGAATTTGTGGTGCGTGCGCAAGATGTAAGTGGCCAGCGCAACCATGTTCATACTCGCAAAATTCGGAATAGCATCGCCCTTCTCCTTCAACTCATAGAGTTCTTCGATGACGTGCGGCATAGACACATTGTCCTCGATGCAGGCATCCTCGAGTGTCCTGTCGCCGCGTGAGTAAAAATCGATTCCGTAATAGTTGAAGATGGAGGCAGCCTGTGGGTTATTCGTGACAATGTAACCGATCGCATCCGATTTCCTGAAATCCATAAAAGTGTTTGTTTGATACCTCAATATATCACCGCATTTTAGGGATATAAAGACTTTTATCTCTTTTTTTAACACTTTGCAGATGCAATCGTTTTCTGTGAACGCATTGTCACCCGCTTTCGTGCTTTTGTAAGATGTTCTGGCTGATGGTACGTCTGCCGCGGACCACGTGTTCCTCAAACGCGGCTCCTAAAAAAAGGCTATTGCGGCGTCAGTCGCCCCCCGCCATGATAACCTTCCAGCGATACCTGTCCGGTTTTGAGGCTTTTTATTCCGATTGCGTACACGGCCATCGGGTTACACGCAATATCCACGGGTAATTTCAACGAATTGAGATATGGCACCCGTATTGCCATGCAAACTGGTTCAACTTATTGAACGACTCCTGTAGGACAGAATCATCAGCGGCTTTTGCGATGACTGGAAACAGGAGGCACGGATTAAGCAGATAGACATACAGACCTGAACCTTATGATCGGAAACTATTTCAAGATCGCGTTGAGAAACCTGCTCGGCAAGAAGGGATTCTCCATAATTAACATTCTCGGTCTTTCTATCGGCATGACGTGTTGCTTGCTGATCTTCCAGTTCGTTTCATTTGAATATAGCTTCGACCGGTTTCATGAGAACGAGGCAAACATCTACCGGATCCTTCAGGCCTATGCAGGCGAAGGAGATCAGCTGGACATGGGTCACTCTTACACCGCGCAGGCATTGGCCCCGGCCCTGGATGCAAAGGTGCCGGAGATCCTTCACATCACACGGCTTCATTCCGACAACGCCGTGGTTTCGACCGACGCCAGACCGGGGGAGGTTTTTGAAGAGGATCGCATTTTGTACGCAGACAGCGCCTTCCTGAATATGTTCACGTTTCCGTTGGTGAGCGGCGACATGCAAAACGCACTGCAGCCGGGAACTGCCATGATCTCCGAGTCGGCCGCGAAGAAGTACTTCGGTATTGATAACGCCGAAGGACAAGTGCTTGAGGTCACAGGCGCAATTGCCAAAAGTTATCGCATAACGGGTGTCTTCCGAGACGTCCCCGCTAACTCGCACCTGCAGTTTCATCTGCTTTTGCCGATAGAAGATCTATTGCGCGGCGAAGACTATCGCAATGAACCTGAAGGCGGATGGAGCTGGAATAATTTCAGTACTTATGTCCAGCTTCATCCGCAAGCGGACATACGGTTCACAGAGAATAAAATGACGGAGACGTATCTCAGATACCGTGGCGAGGTTATCCGTGAACAAGGGGGGCGCGCCGCCATTCACGTCCAGCCTCTGAAAGATATCCACCTTAATGCCGAAATCCTCGGTGCGGTAGACATAGCGAATGGCAGCTATCGCACCGTTTATTTCTTTTTGGTCGTTGGACTGATCACGCTAGTCATTGCGCTGGTCAATTATGTGAACCTCGCCACGGCGCGGGCTGTCAACCGGTCACGGGAAGTGGGCGTACGAAAAGCAGTCGGGGCACGACGCGCACAGCTCGTTATTCAATTCTTATGTGAATCAACGCTGACGAACCTTGCTGCAGCGATAGTTGCTGTCGCCCTCGCAGGCATACTCATGCCCGTTGTTAACGATCTGGCTGAGACGCAACTGAGCGTTGCGCAGTGGATGAACCCGCGATTTTGGATCACTTTTTTACTGACGCTCTTCATCACATCCTTACTATCAGGATTGTACCCTGCGTTTGTATTGTCGTCATTCAGGCCCGCTGCCATACTGAAAGGCAAGAGCGGATCATTCCCCGCGCACGTGTTGTTCCGCCGCGGTCTGGTTGTATTACAGTTCGCTGCATCCATTGTGCTTGTCGCGGGAACGGCGATCGTTTATAATCAGCTCGGCTACATGCGCAGTATGGATGTGGGGCTGGAGCTGGACCGCGTGCTCACCGTCGCGGCGCCGCGCGTTTTGCCTGAAGGATCTGACCGTGCGATGCTGACCAGCACGTTCATGCAGGAACTTCGAAGACTGCCCGGCATAGGTCATGTAGCCTCATCATCTTCGCTCCCTGGCCAGGGCTTCAACTGGAACGGTGCCGCTATACGCAAAGCCACAGATGAGCCTGCCGCCGCAATACGCGGCGTCGCGACGTACATCGACACGGCCTTCGCCACAGTATACGGCCTTGAACTGATTGCGGGAAGTGAATTTGGTGATGTCACCATCTCCGAAGACGAAGAAGCGCCCTGGATGGTAATGATAAATGAAACCGCAACCAGGTCGCTGGGTTTTACATCACCACTTATGGCCGTGAATCAGGCGCTCAACATCGGCGGCTATGATGCACAAGTCATCGGAGTATACAAGGATTTTAACTGGTCGTCTGCTCATGAAGCAAGACAAAGCATCGTCTTTGGTCCGAAAAGAACAAGTATGCTCAT
>CBFGXV010000610.1:0-2657 GCA_965652755.1 uncultured Chryseosolibacter sp.
GGCCGGAGTGGACCAATGCACCGTTGTCATGGCGACAAGCGCTGGATCTGGAAGGCGGAAAGTATGTAGCATATATCTCAAAAGCGTTCGAGGGATTTAATTTCACGGACATGGAAAAGCGCTGGGATCTCACGGAAGGCAACAAGCCCTTGCTCGCCAAAGAGGGAGTATTCTATATATCGTATCTGGACACGGGCGGTGAGATCAAGATCAAGGACGTACCTGCCGACCTTCCCTACTATTGGTTTGACCCCAGGAAGGGAGAATTCGTGGACGAAGGAAAAACGTCTTCTGACAAAACGTTCACAGCCCCGGGAGATCAGCCGTGGGTGCTGGTGATTGGCGAGAGAGTAACAGGCAGGTAAAAACACCACCTCTTAAAATAATACCTGAAGCCTTAAAAGGAAAGACTTCGGGTTAATACACCTGTATGGTCCAACAGTTCTACTTTCTTCACCTGAGGTGTGATCATTATCCGTCGTGTGGACTGTGACAGATACGTCGTGCCATAGCCTGGCTCTCTGCGGTTTACTTTTCCGTTTTTCAGTGTGATCACTGCCGTCACCTCATTTCGAGCGGGAATTACTTCTCTCAGCCTTAGCCCATGCGTTGGTTCAAATGTTTCCACGGAGTCATCGTTCTGCGCAACCACCGTTAACAAACGCGAGCCAGCAGATATCTGTATAAGACTCTTAGCATCGCCCTGGACATAAAATCCGGATTGCGTTACGGGCATAGCCGTGAAATTTCCGCTTCCATCACCGACCATCACCTGGCCTATGAAAGCGTCGCAGCGACCTGACACAACATCCGGCGCATAAGAATTTCCTACCGCAATAAAATCCAGGTTGCCGTCAAAATTTACGTCGTCTGTCAGCATTCCATAGACCGGTGCAAACTGCATTTGCAGCGGGAGAGGCCGGCGCTGGAATTTTCCGCGTCCGGTATTTTCAATGTAAGCGGATTCGAGTGTCCTGCAATTCAAAACTCCGGCATTCTGCTTTCCCGCGATCGCCAGCAACTGATCGGTTGATGTATTCGCATACGTCCGGTGAAACAAGATCTTTCGCTTCAGCGACGGAAGCTGATTTGTCAGGACGTCCATTGAGGCCGTGGGATAATTGACTCCCTCTTCATAATAAGATGTTATCGCCTCCAATGCGCCGTTGTTGTCAAAATCCTTAAAGGTTACATTAATGGGCTCTTGCGCAGTGGCGCGATAGTGGGAATTCAGTCCGAAGTTTCCGGCCAGGTAGTCCATATCCCCATCGTTGTCGAAGTCACCTGCCGTCAGGCCTTTCCACCATCCCTCGGTATCATTTAGCCCATCATCATGGCGAATGAAATTCCTGCCTTCAACATTCCGGAAAAAAGAGACGGGCATATACTCCCCGACAAGCACCAGATCGATCCATGAATCATTGTCAAAATCAGTCCAAAGGGCGCTGGTCACCATACCAGGTTCCTGAAGCCCGCTGGCTATCTTCGCTGTTACGTCAAGAAAATTTCCCTTGCCATCATTGTTCAACAAATAGCTCCTCGGAGATTTTGGATATGAACCCGGCAGTACTCTTCCTCCGACAAACAGGTCGAGATCTCCATCGTGATCGTAGTCGGCAGCGACAACGCACGAACCACTTGCGTTAACAACAGGCAAGGCTTTGCTGTTTTTTGCAAATGTCCCCTTTCCGTTATTGAAATATATCCGGTCCTGATAATGTCGGTGGCCGGCGTTATATTCATTACCACCACTGACCACATACAGGTCCAGGTCATTGTCATTATCCGCATCGAAAAACAGTGCGCCCATGTCCTCAGTCTCAATATCATCCGCGCTTAAGTCATGACCGGCAAAAGAGCCGCTGGCGTTTTGGATAAAGATCTTTCCGGACTTGAGCAGCGCTCCTCCTATATAGATATCCTCCCGCCCATCGCCGTTCACGTCGCCTACCGCCATGCCCGGTCCTTCCTGTGACAGCTTATGTGGAAGCAAAGGTTCGTGATTGAAATCAACGAAGTCATTCTCTATATGCTGGTGACTGATCCTGCTCTTAACTTCCTTGAATACCGTCTTCCCGACCTTTCTCTTTTCCTGGAAAGACGAAGCGCTCTTATGATCAACTTGCACCACCTGATTTGCCTTTACGTATGTTTCGACACTCGTTTTTCCATCTGGCCAACGGACGATGAGACTATCCACCACCGTTGTCGAGTCTAAACCAAAATGCAGAATATCTTCCATGCTGCTCTGAAATCCATGGATCGGAGTTTTGTACTTCGACTGGACGACACCGTTATGCCTTATTTCAACCTTGCTTCCCCATGCTGATTGATTCAGCGGAGTTCCCTGAAGTTTTACACGCAGAAAGTTTGAAGTCAACGGGTGTTTCTCCCTTTGGGTATTACGGTATATTGAAGCCTGTTCATCGAGGTTACTCACCACCAGATCAAGATCCCCATCGTTATCAAAATCTGCGTACGCAGCTCCGTTGGAGTACGCCGGCGAATCAAAGCCCCAGCTGTCGGAGACCTTCCTGAACAAAAGGTTCCCGAGGTTCTTGTACGCATAATTGGCAACTTTTATCCCCGGGCGTGTTGCCAGACTATCGAGTAAAATTTTCCTTCGAAGCGTTTCATTCCTGACCTCGCTGGTCATG
>CBFGXV010000611.1:0-2649 GCA_965652755.1 uncultured Chryseosolibacter sp.
TGTATGATCTTGATGAATGGCTCTGCCTCATGGTGGCGCTCCATATTGAATACCATATTCTCGAAGAACAGCTTGTTGTCCACATCTCCGGTAACGACCATGTTCTTGACATAATCGGCGCTGTTGGTCTGCATGGCGAAGTTCTGGTTTTTGCCAACGACCAGTTCGAAGATGCGCGTCTTGTTCAGTACAAGGAAGTAGACACCCTGGGGCAAGGTTTGCTTCCCGTCAAAAACGAATTCGCCTGTGTGATTCACTTTTGCGGTGTCTTTGACGAATGTGCTTTCACCGTAATAGTAGCCGAGGTAAGCTGTTGTGTCTTTCCAGCCATCTACCTTAAAGCGGATCTTATAGCCGCTTTGGGCGAAAGCTTGAACAGATAGGAACAGGATCAGGGTCAGGAGGCCAGGTCGCATAATTCAAAGTTTTGTCAAATTTCCGAAATCTATTGATCAATTCAATGTCGTGGCAATTAATAAGCCGATTTTCCATTTGGTAACATCGCGGTTAACAATTATTAACACAATAAACGCTTCAGCATACGTTCTATTCCCCAAATCCGCCACTCGGTAAAAGAAACCTCGGTATTTCGCGCACTGATTTATTACTTTTATCGCCATGTCTTTAATCGTCGAGAACCTTACAAAAGAATACGGTCCCCAGAAGGCGGTCAATAATATTTCTTTTGAAGTCAGGGAGGGGGAAGTTGTCGGATTCCTGGGGCCTAACGGAGCGGGGAAATCGACAACACTGAAGATCGCAACCAGCTATTTGCCCCCGACATCGGGGAGGGTATTCGTCGGCGGGTTCGACGTGGTGGCTGAGCCCATGGCGGTCAAAAGGATCACGGGTTACTTACCGGAGCACAATCCGCTTTATCCCGACCTTTATGTTCACGAGTACCTGACGTTTGTCGGGAGACTGTACGGGCTCGGGGGCAACGATCTCAAAAGACGCGTTGGGGAAATGATCTCGCTTTGCGGGCTCACCGCTGAACAAAACAAAAAGATCGAGAATCTTTCCAAAGGATACCGTCAGCGCATTGGTCTCGCGCAGGCACTGATACACAATCCCGCAGTTGTTATCCTCGATGAACCAACATCAGGGCTGGACCCGAATCAGCTGCTTGAGATCCGAAAACTGATCCGTGACATCAGCAGGGACAAGACCGTTATCTTTTCCACGCATATCATGCAGGAAGTGGAGGCTATTTGTGAGCGCGTCGTGGTGATCAACCGCGGTCATATCGTTGCAAACGATCGCCTTGAAAATCTCCTGCGTCATAAGGATCATCAATCGAGTGTGATCGTCGAGTTTGAAACAACGATAGATACCGGTGATATGGAAAGATTACCAGGCGTTGCCCGCCTCGCGGACCTGGGAGATAACCGATACCGCGTGCAGCTCCATCCCGGCGTAGACATTCGACCGGAATTATTCCGCTATGCTGCGGACCGCAGGCTTTCCCTTATCGGATTGAAACAGGAGGAGAATTCGCTTGAAAATATTTTCCGCGAGCTGACTACCGGCAAGGGAAATCTTCAGGGCGATTGAGAAATGCAGCGGAGATCGACAGGTCAGGAATGGATGTAATTTTCCAATTGCTGAATCGTATCCTGCTGGTTTGCTATCACCGCTTTGATCACGTCGTTGATTGAAATGATCCCGATGACCAGATTGTTTTCGAACACGGGCAGGTAACGCAGATTGTTGTCAGACATCAGCTTCATGCACACCTCAATGGAGGTCTCCGGTTGAATCGTAGGCAGCCCCGTCGACATGATGTCTTTTACCCTCACGTCCGAGGAAGCTTTCCCCTTCAGGATCACTTTTCGCGCATAGTCTCTTTCCGTTAATAGCCCTACATAGTTCGGGCCTTCCATCACCAGCACCGAGCCAATGTTCCTGTCCGACATGATCTTCAGCGCCTCGAAGACTTTTCCGTCCGGCGGGACGGAGATGATGCTTCTTCCTTTGTGAGCTAATACATCAGCTACTTTTTTCATAATGGCAATACGTTGAATGGAAAAACCTCCTTTAGCCGAGTAAGATAAGGCTTAGATTTAAGTTTTAAAACTTCCCCATTCAAAATTTACGGCCGGGTTTTTCGTTTTTTGTTGTCCGGCAAAGGAATCGCAATCCATCAAGGGTATTCCTTATTTAAAGAATTCGGACCTATATTTACGTTTTCCAAATGATCCAGGTTCTTTCCAAAGAGTTTAACAGTTTTCTCAATTCACTGATCGCTTATGTGGTGATTGGAGTCTTCCTCACTGCAATCGGGCTTCTGATGTGGGTGTTTCCCGAAACCTCCGTGCTGGAATATGGATATGCCGACATGGAAACTTTGTTTGCTCTCGGCCCTTACGTTTTTATTTTTTTGATACCCGCGATCACCATGCGCACGTTCGCTGAAGAGGCGCGGGGAGGAACCCTGGAGTTGTTGCTCACAAAGCCATTGTCAGACTGGGATATCGTGCTCGGAAAATTCTTTGCGTGTTTCTTTCTTGTAATACTTTCCGCGCATAATGTACTGGTCTAGCCTGAACTTCTCTGTCGGCGAAAATGCACGCACGGGTTTGGCAATGACGATAGCTTCAGCGTCCTCCAGACGTGTATCCTCCAGGCCGAGCGTCATGACGTGGTACA
>CBFGXV010000612.1:0-2648 GCA_965652755.1 uncultured Chryseosolibacter sp.
CTATCGCTGGCGAATGCCGCGGGCAAGATGGCAGATCCAACGCCAGCGCTGAAGCCCGCCTTGATAAAGTCCCTTCGTTTGAAAGTTGTCATGTTGTTCTGAGCAAGGTTCACTGAAAATATCGCATGGGCATCACCGATCCACACGCAGGCAAAGCGAAGAAATGCAATGGCATGCTCATAGTGATGGAACGCTAATGCCTAGTCCAAAATACAAATATTAACTTCAATCCTAACCTGCTACAAGTAAATATTCCAAACATACAATCAAGAGAGATTGCGTTGTCGCAAGACTTATCACAACAGGGGACGTTGAAGCGAGGGCTGAACCTCAGCGGGTAGAAGGGAACAGGTGCTCAGTTCAAAAAATAAAATGCGAGCGTGTCTGCAGCTCCGCGCGAATGATCTTCCGCAACGCATCTGACTTCTTGTCGAGTCGCTTCAGCAGAACCAACTGATTGCCTGCGCGCACAAAATTGTGGTCCTGATAACGGGCACCGTAATAGATATCGCGGTTGATGTGATCTGCAAGGAACCTGATAGCCTGCATGTAGATCAGGAAGGAGCCCGAATAAAGGATGAGTTCCTGTTCGTCCGGTGTCAGTTCGTCGCCCATACTGCTCAGATACCCATTAACGATGGCCCTGAAAAAATCCTCGCGAACTTCTATTTTGTCAAAGTCTTTTTCCTCTTCGTTGGCCGGAGATAAATACGTGCGCATCATATCACCGAGGTCGCTGATAAAGTAGCCAGGCATCACGGTGTCCAGATCAATCACGCAGAGGCCCTTTCCCTTGTCGTCAAAAAGGACATTGCTGATCTTCGTATCGTGATGCGTTACCCTTTGCTTCACGGCTGTGTTTTTCCTGATCTTTTCGTACGCGTCCACGATGCCGGCATATTTTCTTATTTCCGCTATGAGTGCGGAAGATTGTTTAATGCGTTCGCGGTCGCCATTAGCCAGCGCAGTTTCGAACTGTCTGTATCTCAGCGTAAGGTTGTGAAAGTCTGTGATGGTGATGTGAAGCAATCCTGCATCAAAACCGGAAAGCAAGCGGGTGAATTTCCCGAACTGCAGTGCAGCCTCAAACGCCTGCGTAGGACTTGCCACAGCGTTTATTGTATGTGAACCTTTGATATAGGGAAATACTCTAAAGTATCCCCTGGAATCATCATAGAGGATGTCTTCGCCATGAAGATTGGCGACTGGTGAGACAAACAGGTAAGATGGCGAATGCTCCTTGAGGAACCGGTCGATCATGCGGATGTTCGCTGCAACCTCAAACGGTTTTTTAAACACCTGGTGGTTGATGCGTTGAACAATATAAACGTCGTCACCGCTGGAGACCTTCCATGTGTTGTTTATCAGCCCGCTTGTCAACGATTCAACCTCGCTGTGGCGGGGGTCAATCCCGTAGGCTTGAAGGATTTCATCTATCATCTCGTGTATTTCCCATAAAACCCTGAATATAGTCTAATTGTAGTCATTTTGAATATAAGCCGCTGGAAAAATCCATACTTCCCTTAGAGGCTTCTCCAAAACTTGATGCAGCACTTTTTTGAAACTCCCTCGGCCAAAGGCGGACTCTCTCCTGTTCGAACCAGCGACGGGGGCGTTCCGGATTTGATCTGCGGCCAGGCATGCGTGTTATGGACACATCAGATTTATTTGGCGGCGGAAGACTGCAGGTAAGTGAACAGGTCGCGTGTCTGTTGCTCTGAAAGATTGTCCAGCAGATTGTCTGGCATGATGGACGGCTGGGCTTCCATGTCCTTCACTTCTGATTCTGCAAGCGTGATTGATTCCCCCGATACAAGTTTGACATTTATCGTTGTTCCCTGCCTGCCCGACACATTGCCGGAGAGAACGCGACCATCATCCGTTGTGATCCGGTAAGTGACATAACCTTCGCGGACATACGCGCCGGGATCGACAATATTCGTCAGCAGCTCGCTGATGTTTCGCCGGTCATAACCTGTAAGATCGGGTCCAAGGGTGCCGCCCTGCTCGTGAAGGCGATGGCATGGACCGCACGAAGTCGTATAGATCTTTTTCCCTTCAGAGACATTTCCTGCTCCGGTTTGAAGAATGTTGGTAATGTCGGCGATCCTGCGGGTTTTTTCGGCGGTACTGGCAAACCTGACGTCCGGCCAGATGCGTGTAGCCATCGCGGTAACTTCGTTATCGTTTAGCAGCTTGAGCTGGCGGACAAGGTGGTCCGGGACATCCCCCCTGCCGATGGTATGGGCGATAAAATTCTCGCCGGGTAACTTCTCGCGCCCGATGGCATTAACGAGTTGACGAGCCCACGCAGGCCGGCTTGCAAATAATGAGAGCGCAGCCAGCCTTACGCCAGGATCTGATCGCAACTTGTCGGGATAAGCTTTCACAATGCGCTGACCAATTTCTTCCTGATCATAGCGCTGCAATGCCTGAAGCGCGGCCTGTTTCAATGCAGCTGATGATTGACCATTCTCAACGACGGCCAGCAACACCGGGACGCACTCCGGCTGACTAATCTCGCCGAAGACGCGGATGTACGCGAGCTTCTCTGACAGGGGCGCAGCCCGGTCTGCGATAATTGCCAAAGCCTTGCCGACGGCGGTCTTGTTGCCCTGCCTTAGCGAGATAGCAAGGGAATTTTAATT
>CBFGXV010000613.1:0-2645 GCA_965652755.1 uncultured Chryseosolibacter sp.
TTCTTCCGGGAATCAATTTCCGATAATCTGGCTTTGCTTTCTGTCAATGAAAGCGGATCTTAGCATCAGCAACCTTTCCCTCCAAACATGACAAGCCAATATCACAATCCTGCCATTGATGAGATATTATCGCGCATCGAAAAGCTCATCCCCGGGTACATGCAATTGAATGAAGACAAAGTCATATCGAACGGCAACGTCGCTATATGTATGATTGACGAGGATGGCAATGTCTACGGCAAAATGTACGGAAGCAATAAGCCGCGGCTGAGACAATCGTATCGCGTTGCGTGGACGAAAGCCAGCCAGGTATGGCTGACAGGAATGAAGACGGGCGAATACGAGCGACGTGTTTTCAACAAAGAGATTCCGGAGAATGCCAACGGCATTGAGGCTCCTGACCTGATCGGATGGCAGGGCGGCCAACCGATCACATTGGCTGATGGTACCAAACTCTCTGTCGGCTTCAGCGGCTTCCGGGGCGTTACGGACCTCGAGATCGTCCTGCGTGCGGCCGACGGGTTGTGATTGGCAAAGTTTGTGCTGTAAACACCTGTTGAATATTCTTGCCATGACCAGCATGCCTGGTGGGCTAAAGGCCCCGGACTTTTGTCCGCCCAGCTAAAGCGGGACAGAAGCATCGCCCTGGCTCTCGGCGCACCGCCAGGTTCCTGCACCCAAAATCCCTTTGACACCAGTTGTCAAAACCTCTTTCCACCTTGTCTCACGGTAAAACCAACTGAACTATGGAAAACTTCATGGACCTGCGCAGATTTTTTGAAGAATTTAAGAACCTGTCGTTGTGGCAAAGGTTGTTCGCCTGGAAAACAATCCGTGTTCTTAGCTACGCGGCATGGGAGGATTTTCTTCGCGTAGCCGGACAGTTGAAGGAACGGCAGGCCGATGCCGATACACTGCGCCATGAACGCGATCTGCTTTCGCAGGAAAAGTTGTCGTTTCAGAAACAAATCTCTGAAGCGCGCGAGAATCTCCTGAAGTTTGAATCGCGACTGCAAAATGTGGATCAGGAGCTCAAGCGAATCGAGAAGGAAAACCAGGATCTCCATCGTAAAGCCGTGGTTTCCGAGCAGAAGGAAGATCAGCGCCGCCGCGAGCACGATCAGAGCATGCAGCGACTTCACCTGATGCAGGACAGTCTGATAAAAGAAAGAGCTGCGCTCGAGGAAAAAAAGCTTCGCGACATGGAAGAGCGGAACCAGCAGATGAAAGAGACGTGGAAGCGCCATGAAGACGTTGTCCAGAATACAGTAAAAGGGATCTGCGAGCGCCGCGCGATCGAATACGTGGAGAATGTTCCATTCAAAGGCAAGCCCGACAGTGTAATAAGGATCTGCGATGAGCTGATCATCTTCGATGCCAAGAGTCCCGCATCTGACGACCTCACCAATTTCAATTCATACATCAGAACCCAGGCTGAATCGCTGAGCAAGTACGCGAGCCATGAAAGCGTGCGGAAAGACCTTTACCTGGTCGTGCCCCAGAATACTATAGAAATTCTGAAGAAGACGACGTTCCACCTCGGTAATTATAATGTGTATGTAATTACACCTGATGCCCTGGAGCCGGTGATCTCAAGTCTCAAACAACTCGAGGAATATGAGTTCGCGGAGCAAATGAGTCCTGAGGACAGGCAGTCGATCTGCCGTATCGTGGGCAGTTACATTTATCTTACCAAGAGGAGGATCCAGGTCGACCAGGATTTTAACAGTCATGCGTTGGAGTTGCTTGCAAAGACCAGCCGTGAGATTCCCGAGCTGATGCACGAGGAGATCTTCAAGCAGGAAAAAGCGATGAAGATCAATCCCCAGGCCGACAGGCGCGCCAAGGCGATCAGCCAGGATGTGCTGGAAAAGACACACGCGCAACAGGAAGGCCAGGCGCGCGTGTGGGAGATCTTCGAGGAGGAGACGAGCCTTGTAGTAAATGCGTAATTAGAAGAGTCATATCTTGCGTTGTAATAACATTGTGCCGTAGGCTAGTTACACGCAAGTCAAAGTCGATTATCAAGTGGCTTGTTA
The DNA here is from genome assembly GCA_965652755.1 of uncultured Chryseosolibacter sp. GTDB lineage: Bacteria > Bacteroidota > Bacteroidia > Cytophagales > Cyclobacteriaceae > Chryseosolibacter. The sequence goes on from CBFGXV010000613.1 coordinate 2,040, forward strand.
CCAATTGACATGGCCTATGCGAAAATAGCGCGCGCTGCAGGTGAGCCAGAAGCGATGCTTCGCGATTCTGTTTCAATTGATCCGTTAAATTGATATTACCGGATTGGCGCAAAGGATTAGCGTATTACATCCTTCGGCCCGTTTGCGTGCTTGTGCGAGGGCCAGGCTGATGTCATAAGGAGTTGCTCAACTGAATCAAACCCGCGACATTTTTCGGTCAAAGCTATCCGCGAATTCACCGACGCCCGTGAACTCTCGCACGATTTTCAGAAAATCTTCGAAGTCGCTGGGAAATGCGTTGGACCCGTGGCTCTTGAAAACAAAATCGTCGGTAATGATCTTCACCTCCCACTGGATGCCATCGCAAACTTCCGCAAAGTATTCTCTCTTCCAGTAGGTAGGGAAAGGCCTGATCGCCGCGATAAATGATTTCCATTGGCGTTTATCAGGTCGGATGCAGAGTGCTTCATCGGGAATGACGTCCCTCAGATCAAGGAACGGCGAGTCTTGTGAATAATAATAGATATCCCTGCCTTTCTTCTGAAATTGTTCGTTGCTACCCAAGTATCCTCCGAAGGAGATATAGAATTTTCTGATGCGCATGTT
>CBFGXV010000614.1:0-2645 GCA_965652755.1 uncultured Chryseosolibacter sp.
TTGAGCACTCCTCAACAATTACCTGCATGTCACGCAAAACATAACCCGCCTGATACCATGTGCGCGTTGCATCCTTGTATTTCCATTCGGTAATCTTTACAGCAAAGGCGTACTCTCCCGGACTTCCGGGCGCATCCCATGTTACGGTGCCAGTCACAGGGTCAACGCGAAATGATGGCCGACCATTTTTATTTTCATTTCCCTGGTCATAGGTAATTCCTGCACTCGCATAGAAGCGCTGGTTATCCGGCAGCACGTAGTCTGAAACATCGGCAGTCGCAGATTGTTTTGGAGGGACCAGAGTGTAGGAAAGGCTGTCGCCATCGGTATCAAATGCTCCAGGGTTGTGATAGAACGCGACACCCGTACAACCCCTGTCGATCGGCGGCACCGGTAACACGGCGGAGCTGTTACAAACTCCGGGTTCTAGTAATATCGACGTTTCGGCAAAGAAGGGAGTGTTGACTGATCCAGTAAAGTTGAGTATGCCTGCGTTGCGGTTGGTTTCACTGTAGCTTATTTTGTAAAGACCATTATTTGCATAACTGTGAGTCACCCTGTATTGTGCGCGGCCGACCTGCGATTCTGCATCGATGATCTGGCTTTCGATTTCGGGCACTTGAACAGACGTGCCATCTCCGAAGTATAATGTACCATCCCCGAACAGGACTCCGCTGAGGCTTACATAAGCTGTGACGATGATTTCGACTGTAGTACCAGGACACTGTGTTTGTCTTACCTGGATCTCTACGGCGCGGAGGTGCGTCGCAGTTGCCGTAATTGGAAGCAATGCGGAGATAAAGATTACCACACCGCCGGAAAATGCGGTCTTCATTGTCGCTATAAGTTTGCTTACAGACTAACGGCCTGTCAGCCGCCTTATTATGTCCATGGGAAGAAAGCGCTTTAATCTTCAGCGGCCGCAGTCTTTAAAGCCCGCAGGATATTTTCCCTTACATCCTTGACCTTTACCAGTTCGTTCTCGAGGTAGGCGCGCGCTTTATCCTCCCCGGCGCTGTCGGGGATTGGATTGAACTGGCGCATCCAGACCATCATGCTCTCGCTGGCCGAATCGATCCTGGCAATCTTGTTCTGAAGGTCCTGCTTTTCGTTTTCGCCGAGTCCTGGCATTTCCAAACGCGTCTGCAGGGAAGTTTTTGCCTTGTGTAGATCATTCATTTTCGGCATTACCTCATCGTGAATATTCATTACCTCGTCGTACAACGCCTGATTCGGGCTATTCTCAGATTCGTGAATATCGTCCGCATGGTCGTGATCCTCTCCGGATTTCTGACATCCGCTAAAAGTGACTAGAAAGGCAAGGAGCAATAAAGTGAACGTCGGTCTCATTTCGAAAGTTATCAAAATTACCTGAACGAACGCAATCAGGGACGCGAATGGCTCGCGTCCCTGAGTTGATGTAAACTAAAAGTACGTGTAGGATTATTTTGTAAAGACCGGCATCTGGCCGACAAGGGCGATAAGGTCTTCATTCTCGACTTTCTTTTTCTCATCAGCAACGACCAGAAAGTGTTGATATATCTGGTCGAGTTCGGGCTTGGTGGGTTGATAGCCCAGCAATTCAAGCCGGTGTTTCAGCGCTGCGCGACCGCTGCGGGCAGTCAGCACGATCGATGAACATGGAACGCCGACCTGATCCGGGTTGATGATCTCATAGTTCTCAGAGTTCTTTAAGAACCCATCCTGATGTATTCCCGACGAGTGGGCGAATGCGTTCGCTCCCACGATTGCCTTGTTGGGCTGCACGGGCATGCGCATCATCTCGGAAACCATTTGACTCAGCGCGTAGATCTTTTCCGATTTGATATTCGTGTACAGACCGAGATCCTTGTGTGTTGTGATGATCATTGCCACTTCTTCAAGTGAAGTGTTACCGGCGCGTTCGCCGATGCCGTTGATGGTAACTTCGGCCTGCCGCGCGCCATTTATCAATCCTGAGATGGTGTTGGCTGTAGCCATGCCGAGATCATTATGGCAATGTACCGATATAGTTGCCTTGTGAATGTTCTTCACATTTTCAAACAGATACTGGATCCTTTTTCCGTACAGGTGCGGCAGGCAGTATCCGGTCGTATCGGGAATGTTAACTACGTCAGCGCCTGCGGCGATCACCGCCTCGACCATTTGAGCGAGGAAGGCGAGGTCCGCACGCCCCGCGTCTTCTGCAAAAAATTCTACTTCGACGCCTTTGGCTTTCGCGTATTGAACGGCCCAGACGCCCTGTTCCAGAACCTTCTCGCGGGTGGTGTTAAATTTGTGTTTGATGTGGATATCGGAAGAGCCAATTCCAGTGTGGATGCGCCCGCGTTTAGCATAACGCAGCGCTTCTGCAGCCACATCGATGTCATCCTTTTTAGATCGCGTGAGCGCGCAAACAGTAGTTTCTTTCACTGCCTTGGATATTTCTATCACCGAAAGAAAATCTCCAGGGCTTGAAATGGGAAACCCAGCTTCAATTACGTCCACGCCGAGCCCTTCAAGCTCCCGGGCAATAACCACTTTCTCATCGGTTGAAAGCTGGCACCCGGGCACTTGTTCTCCATCGCGCAATGTCGTGTCGAAGATTTCAATTTTTTGGCTCATGATGCTGTATTTTTTTGGACGATCAGTTATTAATCAAAATA
>CBFGXV010000615.1:0-2644 GCA_965652755.1 uncultured Chryseosolibacter sp.
TGTCGATGTTTGAGCAATAGGTTACGTCATAGCCACGCGATTCCAACCAATAGCAAAGTGGATACTCCCACAGAAGAAATTCACCGGATCCCTGAGAAAGAGGCTGGTCGATAACCTGCGGATATTTTCCATAGGGTCTGTCATAGCTGACCCATGTGCGCGTGCTGTGTGGTTGTCTCGGTGTATCACTGTCGTACAAAGAAAATTCGTCCGGCCATTTATTGTAGGCCTGCCAGGTTGTATCGCTCGTCTGGACCATTATGTCGGCATCCCGGCGATCGCGCACAACAAATACGATATAGCTCTGGTAGCGGTTCGCGCTTCCCGATAACTTGCCCAGATAGACACCGCTTAACCACGAGTCAGGGATCTGCAGCGCAGTGGTTCGTTTCCACTCGCAGGACCTGAGGCGATTTTCAAATACAGGTGGCGTCGGTTGCGTTGAAACGGGAAATGGCCCCGCCTTCATCATGTGACGGCCACCTTTGCCACCGTAATACCCAAGACGGTAAAAATCGATCGTAACTTCGCTGGCTGGATTGGCGCTGACGAAAATATCGAGCGTCTCACCGGCGCTGATGCTGGTGTGGGAGCAATATCCTTCGATAGTCTCCGACCTGAAGTTATTGCTCTTTACATAACTCAGTTGCCAGTCGGTGGTACCAGGTCGGTTGTTCTCATCAACAATGAGTTTGCTCTTGGCCATCGTGCCCGAAATGAAGTCTGGCGCGACGATCAGCCCTGCGAGCGAGGTGGTGCCGACACCTTTTAACATTGAGCGCCGGCTGATCCTATCCGATTTTGACATTATTATTTTCTATTTTTTATAAACTTTGCAACTGACCCTGATGCATAAACCCCAAGGGTAAACCGCGCAAGCATCGTTCTCAATAGACTTCAAGTTATTCATTTCAATTCTTTTACAATAAAATATCAGCCTGGAAATGTAGCTCGCGCCACTCTCAAAGCATTGTTTCCGATGATCTTCCGGATGTCGTCATCCCGGTAGCCGAGTTGCACGAGACCTACCGTGAACAATGGCCAGTTAGTCCAGGTCATAGATTGTCGCATGGTGTCGGTCTCGGGAAAATCATCCTTCGGCCACAACGCCTCCCATCGCGTTCTCGCCGGATCCTGTTTGGGTATCTTTCTCTCTTCCTCAGGGGCAAAGGTGGAAGTGTAGGCGACATCGGTACCGATGCCAACATAATCACTTCCAAATTTTTTGACCACGTAGTCGACATGTTTCATCATCGCGCCAATATCACCGGTCCCTCCGAGAAACCGCGGTATGCAGCATATTCCAATATAGCCATTCTTATCAGCGATAGCCTTGATCACATCGTCGGGTTTAGAACGGATGTGCCTGTGGATTGACGCAACGGTGGTATGGCTTGCGACTACGGGTTTTTCGGAGATCAGCGCGGCCTCGAGGCTCGTTTTCCACCCCGAATGCGCGACGTCAGGAATGACCCCGACGCGATTCAACTCCTTTACAACGCTCCGGCCAAAGTCGCTGAGTCCTCCATTTGCAGTCTCAGCACAGCCATCGCCGATAACGTTGCGGCGGTTATAAGTGAGATGCATCATGCGAACGCCGAGCTGAAAAAAAATGCGGATATATCGCAACTCTTCTTCTTCGCTGCGCCACTCCTGCGGTAGCGGAACGCCGTTACCGGTGAAGTAAAGAACGCGACGATTCTCCGACCTCGCTTTCAGGATGTCGTCTGGCGTCACGGCCTTTGCAACGATGTCAGGTATCCTGTCCGTTGTCCACGTAAAGCGCGCGAGCCGTTTCAAAAGAATCTCGATCGAGCTGCCCTCTTCGCCAGCATTTTGAAAAACACACGTAACACCGGATGCTTCCCAGGCTGTAGCGAGCTCCTGCCTTTCGCGCTCACTCTCAATAAAGTGTGTCATCGCCATGTCTTCGTGCATGTCGGCCAACTCCACAGCAGATGCATTCTCGCCAGCACTCGTGGCGATCCGCCCGCCATCGACGGCGGAGCGTGGCATAAAGCCGTATGTGTCGAATACAAGCGAGCTTCGATGGAGCTCCAGTCCGCGTTCGAGCTCCTTGCGCGACGGTTTGAGAATACTCAGTCCAAGTTCGTAGGCTGCCCTGATCTTGTCATTTACGATCGCGGCCGGCGGAAGTGCAGATCGCGTCTGCGCATATCCCGCCAGTTGCCCGGCAGCAGGATGCAACAGTGCAAGCGCCGACGCGCCACTTAATTTCAAAAATTTCCTCCGCTCCTCCCTCATGATGCAGACACTTTCATTATTGTATCGTATGTTCAGACTACCGTAGATCTGATGGTTTCACGCCTTTCTTGAATCCGTCCATGCCCCACATGTTCGGGTTAAACTTGCTATCAATAGTGACGTTGCTCTTTTCGGGGATGAGCGCGTCCATGCCCAACGCCCAGTAACATCCATTGACGAGAAGCCTGCGCAAATCCTCGCTCTTGAAATCGATCGAAGCTCCCAATGTTGTAGTAAATACTCTTCCCGTATTCCCGGTCTCGCTGGTGTAATCTTTTACCCACGCGAGTGGCATGGAACCTTTTGCAAAGTCAGCCGGCGACGAAGGATCCGTCCCTTTCGTGCAAACCCCATAAAGCAATACCGTTTCATCGCCCTG
>CBFGXV010000616.1:0-2644 GCA_965652755.1 uncultured Chryseosolibacter sp.
AAGTTTTTACAATACCCGCAATTACCAGTTTGCGTGGTTTTCCAGTGAAGGGTTTACTGAACAGGCATTTGGATTCTGGAACCTCCTGGATCATTATACCACCTATTCGGACGATACAACGCTAAGCAATAAATCTTTAAAAAAGCGGATTGACAATCTCATGCTCGAGGAAGATCTTTCCATTAATGCTTCCAACAAATCATATATCAATACCGAACTCAAATTGACGGATCTGTTTATCAGATATTCCCTGAAAAATTTCGAGAAAGGGTATGTAAAACGCAAAGAACTTGAGAGATTCATTCCCCGGAAAAAACACGACGTTTTATACCTGGCAGATTCTCTTCTCACAAAAAAACATAAAGACAACAAGTATTTTGAAGATATCAACGAGCCTTATCGAAAACTAAAAGAACAGCTCCAAAAATATACAGACATCGCGCGGAAAGGCGGATGGCGACCAGTTGCAGCAAGCGGCAAAAAACCGATTAAGGAAGGTGCTTCATCGCCTGATGTTGCGATCGTGAAACATCACTTATACCTGACCGGTGATCTTGCCGTAGTAGATACCACAGATCGTTTCAATGACACGCTGGCAACGGCATTGAAAAACTACCAGGAGCGACATGGGTTGCAGACTACAGGTACATTGAATGCCGAAACCATAAAAGAGCTGAACGTACCGATAAATGAAAGATTGAAACAGCTTGTGGTGAACCTGGAACGGATGCGATGGATGCCTTCGCAACCTGAAGGACGGTTATTTCTCGTGAACATCCCCGAATTCGTATTGCATGCCCTGGAGAACAATAAGAAAGTTTTTGATATGAAAATTGTGGTCGGTAAAGAAGGACACAATACGATGATGTTCACCAAAACGCTTAACCAGGTTGTGTTTAGCCCGTACTGGAACGTCCCGCCTAGTATTGTGAAAGACGAGATACTGCCCGAGATTGAGAAGGATCCAAATTACCTCGCAAAACAGGAGATGGAGATTATTGGTGAAGAGGACGGAATACCTGAAATCAGGCAATTACCGGGAGATAAAAATGCTTTAGGGAAAGTGAAATTTCTTTTCCCGAATAGTTATAACATTTACTTCCATGATACACCTGCAAAAAGCCTGTTCGAAAAAAACAAGAGGGCTTACAGCCATGGCTGTATCCGTTTAAGTGAACCGGAAAAAATGGCTCAATATCTTCTGCAAAACGATCCCGCCTGGGACGCAGAAAAAATCGCGGAGGCAATGCACGCGGGTAAAGAGCGGTATGTGAAAGTGAAGGACCCGGTTGAAGTATTTATCACTTACTACACAGCCTGGGTTGATGAGAGCGGAAGGCTGAATTTCCGCGAGGATATCTACTCGCACGACGAGAAGATCGAAAAAAAGATGTTCTTGTAGCGGTCGACCACGGATAGCAGAGATTTTCTTACAATCATGCGTCGGGCGCGTTGCTCCCCGACGCCACTCTTTCAGCCGGCCAGGCGCAGACAGCCTCATCATTTAAGCCTTTGGTAGAGCGAAGCATTAAGTGCTTCGTCTGCGGTAGCCTGGCCTCCCGATTGGCCATGGTCGATTGACTGTCGACTGGCACGGCAGGCAGTTGGAGGCACGCCCGCCCTTAACAACCGTTTTCACGAATAAACCGTATATTCAGTTACCCCGACATCTCGTGAAATCCGTTTTTGTACTCGTAATCTGACACCGACATCTAACTGGTTAATGAAGCAATTCGCCTTTCTGACTGCGGCAGTTCTTTGCACGCTCATTTGCAGGGCCGACCATGTCACTGGCGGTGAAATGTATTATACTTTCGGCGGGATCAGCAACGGAGAATATAAGTACACCATCACCATGAAATACTTCATGCGTTGCAACAGCGGCAGGCAATTCTATAATCCAGCGGCCATCTCAATATTTAATAAAACGACGCACGCGCTTATTCAGACGGTTGATGTTCCCCTTGCAACTCAGCAAACTCTCAGCCTCACAAGTCCGAATCCGTGCATTACCAATCCTCCAACTGTTTGTTACGAAGTAGGTTACTACAATTTTGACATTTCGCTTCCGGGCACAATTGACGGATACAAGATTGCAAGCCAGGTAACGTACCGCATCCAGGGAATTAACAACCTGTCGAATGGTTACGCGCAGGTTGGTGCAACTTATACGGCAGAAATTCCTGGTACAAAGGATGTGAGCAACGGGCCAAGCAATAACAGTGCAGTCTTTACGGGAACTGACCTTGTGATTGTTTGTGCTGACAATTCCTTCACTTACAGCTTTGCTGCCATAGATAACGATGGCGATGAGCTCCGGTACTCTTTCTGCGAAGCTTTCACTCACTCAAATTCGAGTGTGACTCCAACGGGCGGTAATCCGCCGGGAAACCCGCCTTACTCCCCGGTACCGTATGGAACGCCCTTCAACGGATCGTCTCCGCTGGGAGGTAAGGTAAATATTGATTCCAAAACAGGTTTGATCACCGGGACGGCTCCTTCAGCTGGTGCTTATGTTGTGACCGTTTGCGTGGAAGAACTCAGGAACGGAAAAGTGATAGCAACTCAGCGAAAGGATATCCAGATAAATATCGCGCCTTGTACCATAGCTGGTGCAGTGCTACCCCCTGAATATATGCTGTGC
>CBFGXV010000617.1:0-2638 GCA_965652755.1 uncultured Chryseosolibacter sp.
AATGAGTTCGTTATCACTTCGCGACGCGGCGATGAGCGCAAGGAAAACCTGACCTCATCCATCACACTGGTTAGTCCCCAGACGGTAAACGAACTTCAAACGGTCAGCAGTAATCCCGCCGACATTCTGGCGATGTCTGTGCCGGGATTGAGTGTGTCCTCCGGTTCGACGAGCAACTGGGGTCAAACCTTGCGCGGTAGACAAATCCTCGTGCTTATTGATGGAGTGCCGCAGTCGACCCCTTTGAGAAACGGTTCGATGGATGTTCGCGTGATTGATCCGTACGCCATTGAAAGGATCGAGGTAATCAAAGGAGCAACCTCTATCTATGGGAATGGAGCTGCGGGGGGCATTATCAACTACATCACCAAGTCAAGCAGTGAAAAGAAGAAGTTTTCTTCAAAAACCGAATTGGCAACTACAGGTTCGATCGTTAGCTCCGAGGGAAGCGTGGGTGGAAGGATGTACCAATCGTTCTTTGGAAAAGCTGGCAAGTTCGATTACATCGCCAGCGGAAGCTTCGAGCAAACGGGACAGATGAAAGATGCCGAAGGCGACATAATAGGTCCTGTTTACGGATTGAGCAATAACGAGATCTATAATACTTTCGCAAAGCTTGGCTACAATTTTTCCGACAAGCAACGACTGCAAGTGAGTTACAATTATTTTGGAAGCCGCGAGAAAAATGATCTATTGGAAGTTACCGGTAGCATTGCCGAGGAAAGGAAGACGATCTCCGTTCCGGGTGAGCAGCCCGGGTCCGCTCCCGGAACGCGATGGAATCACAATGGCTTACTCAAATATTCACACGCGGAAATTTTAGGCGATCACAATCTGAACGTCACCGCTTATATGCAAGACATCAGCACTGTGTTCTTTTACAGCACGACCTTTGAAGGCGGCGGACAGTCGACAATTCAATCGAGAAAGAATGGTTTGCGCCTGGATCTCGATGTGCCGTTCTCGTTCGGCCAATCTGTGAACGGCAACATCGCCTACGGATTCGATTATCTGCGTGACATCACTTCACAACCCTTGCTGGACGGTCGGACATGGGTTCCGGAAATGAACATGACGAGCAAGGCCCCCTTCCTGCAAGTGCGATTGAATGTATTCAATCACCTCGTCTACAATGGAGGGGTACGATTTGAAAACCTCAACATTGGCGTTGAAGACTACACGACCCTGAAGCCTTACAATGCGCAGACAAAAACCTTTGGCGAGAGCATCAACGTAACTGGCGGCGACCTGAACTACAATAACATCGTTTTCAATAGCGGCATCAAGTACAACCGCTACGGTTTATTCAGACCGTTCCTCAATTTTTCACAGGGCTTTTCCGTTGGCGATCTCGGTCTGGTTCTCCGCGCTGCTCGTGTCCGTGATATGGCGAATATCCAGACCGAAGCGGTGATCGTCAACAACTATGAAGCCGGATTTGCCAGTGAAACGAATGTATTCAGACTGGAGGCATCGGCTTACATCAGCACGTCGGATCTTGGCGCGAGCTTCCGGGAGATCGACGGATTCTATACAATGCTGCGCTTGCCGGAACGAGTTCACGGATTCGAGGTGGCTGCAGATGCTAATGTGCTAAACAATGTGATATTGGGAGCCACCTATACTTATGTGGAAGGAAAGCGCGACATGAACAAGAACGGAGGTTTCGATGACCGGGAAGATTCCTATCTCGGCGGCGATCGCATCTCTCCTCCCAAATATACTGCGTATGTGAAATACAACCCGCTCCAGAATCTTCAGATCCGTGTAGATTACATCGGCTCGGGATACAGAAACAGGTTTGAACCAACCGATGGACGCTATAAGACGTACGAGGGGAAAGTGCAGCCTTACAATATCTTCAATCTCTCGAGCTCGTTCCGGATGTCACCGTCTACAACCTTTAAAGCCGGCATTGAAAACGTATTTAACGAAAATTACTTCCCTACACGCGCGCAGTGGCTGATGTTTGATCAGTATTATACCAAAGGAAGAGGCACTAACTTTACGCTGGGTCTGATGGTCGACCTATAGGCTTTGAATACACGCACGAAACGAATTTTCTCACTTCACCACTGGTGTGGGCTCATGGCAGGGATATTTCTCCTTGTCATGAGCGTTTCTGGTTCTACACTCGTCTTTCACCATGAGATCGATCACGCTTTTTTCGCCGATCGGTTTATCATGGAAGAACCGGCGGAAGGGTTATCATTCGATAATTCCTTTGAAAAGGTAAGAACAACCCATCCCGGTTGGGAAATCCGCGTGCCTGCTTTTCCGGAACCGGGAGAATCACTCAGATATGAGCTGAGAAAAAACAATGTTCGCAAATGGGTTTTCGTTCATCCACAGCGTGGCGACATTCTGGGCGTCGTCGACCGCGCCGACAGACGTCTCGTTGACTTACTCCTGACCGTTCACTACAGCTTCTTTGCCGGCACACTGGGAAAACTTTTCGTTGCGTTGCTCGGCGTGGTTTTTCTGGTATTGCTCATTACCGGGATAATCATCTATCGAAAGTCGTTGGTCAAGGTCTTACTCTTCCGGCAACATTTCTCCGTGAAAAGCAAACGCGCACTGTTCTCGAGTCTGCATCGCTGGGTCGGGGTGTGGGGATTAATGCTCAACATGTTCATTT
>CBFGXV010000618.1:0-2638 GCA_965652755.1 uncultured Chryseosolibacter sp.
CCCTGCCCTCAGTGTTGATCCGCGCGCCGAGATTGACCGGGGCAGACCAGTTCGTCCATGTGTCGTCGAGGCGCGTAGCGGAATAGATATCAAAACTGCCGTAGCCCTGTCGTCCGTTGCTTGAGAAGAATAGTGTCTGCATGTCAGCGCTTAGCGAGGGACTTAATTCCTGAAGGGCCGTGTTGATCAGTCGTCCGAGATTTTTTGGTTCGGTCCATTTTCCGTCCTGTTTCAGGGCCACATAAATGTCATCCACTCCCTGGGTGCCATAGCTTTCGGCGGAAAATACAAACACTGAATTATCGGCGGACAAAGAGCCGCACAGCATTGACGATCTGTTGAGGAAATACGGGATCGAGATATTTTCCGGCCGGGTCCATCCGTTCCCGGAATTCTTTGTAACCGATATGCCCTGAGTCCGCGCGGGAGTCTGGGATAAGCTGTAATGGCCGTGCAGAAACATCTGATCGCCGCCCGGAGAAAATCCGGCGACCGCGTTATATGCCCGGTCATTAAGGAGCGGGCCGCCGTGAACAGGCGCCGACCATGCTGATCCATCCCTGCGCGAAAACCATATATCACCCGGATCTTTTTTTCCCCCGATATTAGAAGGATGATTTCCCACCGTAAAGTACAATGTCATTCCGTCGGGACTCAAGACCGGATTTTGTTCATCATACGTGGAGTTAACAGACCCCACCGTTTCCGGAATATTCTGAGCCCGGAGTAAAGTCGAAGCAAAAAAGCAAAATGCAAAAAGCAGACAGCGCATGGGTGACTTCCTTACAGTAAAAATATATCGTTCCTTCAAATTCATGTAATGGCCTCAGATTACTTACTCACCCAGGAATTTCCTTTGACAGAGAAACGCCACGGCAAAAGGGCGTCTTCACCCGCGTAGTCGATTCCAATTCTTTCACTTGCTACAATGCGACTTGAAGCCAGTTTCGTGCCGGGATCTTCTATCCAAATTTCGTCATCCATCAAAGATTTTCCATTAAAGCTTCGTCCAATGCCCAAAGCTTTGGTCAGTTTACCCGGGCCGGAGGTGAGATGAAAATTATTCTGCAACATGTTCCGTCGGTTTTTCATTTCCTCTACTCCTTGAAGCGGTTCCAGCGCCCGGACAAGAACGGCCTCCGGGGTCTCCGCGCGGTTAGTCACCACATTAAAAAGATGATGGATACCGTAGCACAAATATACATATGCAAACCCGCCTTCCCTGAACATAACTGCGTTGCGCGGTGTCTTTCTTGCGCCATAGGCATGACAACCTCGCTCCTTCCAGGAGTACGCTTCGGTTTCTACGATGATACCCCCTGTTACAACCCCATCGATGCGGGTAAACAACACTTTCCCCAACAGGTCCCTCGCGATTTTTACAACGTTGGCCCGCTGATAAAAATCCTCACTTAACTTCATTTCAAACGTTTACTTTCAAAACTTTTCATAAATTTGGCGGCTCAGAACACTCTGGCGATACATCAAAACGCATATGGATCGCAAAGTGTTGTTTTCAATTCAAACGCGTTGATGACGCTTAAAACTAAAATTATTTACGTATGAAAAAAATCTTACTGATTGGCGCGATGGCCTTTATCTTTTTCGTGTCGGAAGCACAGATACAAACACCGTCGGCAAGCCCGGCCGGTTCAGTTTCCAGCACCATTGGCCTGACCGATGTGAAGATCGATTACTTCCGACCCCGCTTGAAGGGCAGGAAGATTTTTGGAGAGAAGGATGTGATGTATCCGCATGGAACGATCTGGAGAACAGGCGCGAACAGCGGAACAAAGATCTCGTTCTCCACAGATGTAAAGGTTGAAAATATCAATGTGCCCAAAGGTGAGTACCTCATCCTCACCTGGCCCGGCGCCGGCGAGTGGACTGTGTCGCTGTACAAAGACGTTTCCCTCGGAGGAAATACGGCAGGCTATAATGCATCCAACGATGCGGCGAAGTTCAAGGTAAAAACCAAAAAGCTCGCTGACAAGGTGGAGACTTTTACGATCAGCATCGATGATATCGCTGCCGACAACAAAAGCGGCAAGGTTACCCTGGCGTGGGAAAACACCGCAGTGCCTATCACAGTTTCAGTTGATTATGATGAACAGGTGATGAAGTCAATTGAAGCCAACACAAAAGTCAACCCGGGCAATTATTTTCAGGCTGCCACTTATTACCTCGAGAACGGCAAAGACCTCAACAAGGCATTGCAGTGGGTAAACATTGCGCTCGAAAGCAATCCTACTGCATTTTGGATGCTTCACCAGAAAGCAAAGATCCAGAAAGCACTTGGTGACAAGAAAGGAGCCATAGAAACTGCAACGGCATCGTTGAACAGCGCGAAAAAAGCTGAAAACAGGGATTATCAGAATATGAACCAGGAACTCATCAACTCAATGAAGTAAATCGGAATACCGATCTTAACCTAACCCGAAAAGCCATTCCAAGTAATTGGAGTGGTTTTTTTTTGTTGTACAAGTTTTTCTACAGCCGCTTCATGCGATCCGCTGTCTACGGCACGAAGACACCCGGTTAAAACAGCCGGCGACTCCTTGCGTAATAGAATAGCCGCTCCGTATCGAGGGGCAAATGTATCCAACGGCGATTTATGTGGCTTCGGCGCCCGCTGCTG
>CBFGXV010000619.1:0-2635 GCA_965652755.1 uncultured Chryseosolibacter sp.
CCTTTACCTCACCAAATATGCTCCATGTCAATTTGAATTCACGATAGAGTGACGGAGCAGGTCGCCCGGATTGAACTGGAAATATCCCGCCATGCTGCCAACCAAATGCCACCGTTCAGGTGTCTAAGAGAAAAAATGTTTTTATGAGAGTATTATCCCAGATTTTTGTCGTTCTGATTTTGGCTTTTGCGTGTGATGACGAGTCACCGCAGATCGTGGAAACAACCAGCGCGACTCCAATAAACGGAACATGGTTATACACGGAATACGGATACTCACCCGGCGCCGGCTACTACACGAAAGCTGTACCCCCCGTGCCGCCGCAAACCATCAGCTTCACCGAAGATCTGCAAATACGCACGAATATTTCGGAATTGACCAAGTACAAATTTTACCGGATTATTGAGGATGCTGCTGAAGAGAATAAGGTGATCGCATTTTACGAACAAGATCCCGGCAGCGAGCCCCAGGATCTGTCGGGCTTGGCGCACAGTTACTCCATAGTGTGGGAAGACAACATGCTAAAATTGTATTACCGCTGGTGCTTTGAAGGTTGCCATCTCGGGTTCCGGCTTCTTTCCGACAGTGACGTCGGGGATGATGATCACTAAAAGGTTTTTACGAGAACCTCGTCAAAATTATGCTCCTGCGTTGCGATCATCTTCGAATGGCATTGGCAAACTTGTAGAATGGATTCTTTGGGATCCTCGGTAAATCCAGCCTTGGGGTAAGCGCAAAAAAGGCTGAACTCCTCCGACTCACAATAACGGGTCCAAAGGTGCTCCAGGTGTACCGTTGCGCCGCTATATCCCTCGCTCCACAGCAATGCTACCATTTCCCCGAATGCGCGCACGCGGCGCTCCTTCTTGCGGGCGCGAAGCAAAAGATTGGTCAAAAGATGAAAGAAGAGATTTTCATCAGGCCAACCGTTGATCATAAACTGGGCGAGTGTTTCCTCGGCGGATAGCGGGATGTAATGATCCTGGAGCGTGAGTGAGAATAAGTCAAACCCTTTTCTCCTCAATCTTTCGTTAAGGGCCTTCAGGTGGTCCGTTGTGGCAATTACTACGACAGACTCGCCGGAATCAAATCCGGACGTCACGAATCCTTCAAGGGTCGTAATGAATTCATCGTCCGTTTCATAAATCTGAAGAATATGGTCGCATGGGGCAATTTCTCCCCAAAATGCTGTCATTCCAGTTCGCTCCCAGCCGCGTCTTCCCAAAATATTATCCATAGTTACTATTCAAGCTTAGAAATGAAGGCAAAATTAAGGAGCAGTTAGATATTTCCCCGAGATTGCTGCAGCATCGAAAGATCGTTGAATCTACATAAACACCCTTTTGGGCAAAAATCGTTCCTCGTGTCTCGAAAGTTTATTATGGACGCCTCAGGCCGTTGAATAAATTGTACGGCCTTCATTGCTGAATGGGACTTTTTTTTGAAATTGCTTTGCCCCATTTTAATTAGCCTATGACGATTCTCAATGTCGATGACGACGAAGAAGATATCGAGATCTTCTGTGATGCCGTTCGCGAAATCGACTCTTCCATCATATGCCTGGTAGCCAAAAGTGCCGACGAAGCCCTCAAGATCCTGAACAGTGACATTGAACTCCCTGCCTATATTTTTCTTGATATCAACATGCCGAAAGTCGATGGCAATACGTGTCTTGTTCAGATAAAAAAGGACCGACGGCTAAACAGGATCCCGGTGATCATGTACTCGACTCACACGCGGAAGTCGGACATCGAGACGTACAAAGCTTTGAATGCCGGTTTCCTCGTTAAGCAAAACAGCTTTTACGAACTGGTTACAGAGCTTAGGAAAGTTTTGGGAGGGCATTGACCTAGATAGCTCCGCTTACTTGTTGCTCATTGGAGGAGCCGAAATTTTTACGGATTTCAACAATGTTATTTTTGATGAAGCGCAGCCTTTCGAACAAAGGGTGATCGAACTGGGTCTTGTAGCGCGTCAGGGACTCTATTTCCGGAAGTGTAATGATTCTTTTCGCGAGGGTGTAGCCATAGAGGCATGTTGGCTTCAGCACGATCTTTTTCTTTTCAATGCGGTCAACCGCTGTTATGACAGGGTTTTTCACGCCTTTCAGCTTGATCTTTACTACACAATTGGTTTCCGAACTGATCAGAACATCTCGGAAAATATCCTTTGAAGTTTTCATGACAAACGGAACTCCTCAAAAACCATACCGCGAACGATTGCGGAAGTCCGAGCCGTTTATCACGTCGTCGAGAAGCGGCGGCGTCCAGTCAAACAGTTGCGCCAGAGCAGCTGGATCCCGTACCGGCCGTGCATCCGTAGCAATGCTGGTTGGTTTGAATGGAGCGATTCGAAAGCAGATCGATGTTGAAATCGCTGATGTGTTTTCCTGCGGTGCCCACCCGGAGCTCGAGCATTTGATTGAAATCGCAATCGTACAAGGATCCATCCCAACCAACAGAAAGGGTATTGAGGCACATCACGTTTTCTGCAGCGACGGGGTTGAACGCGCTCAGCAGACGGTCCATATACCGCTCATAATTTTCGCTTTTAATAAGGTATTCCAGAAACCGGCTAATCGGCATGTTGGTAATGCAGAACAGCTTATTGAATTCGATGCCGTAATTTTTCTTAA
>CBFGXV010000620.1:0-2622 GCA_965652755.1 uncultured Chryseosolibacter sp.
GGGCAAAGGTATAGTTTTATTTGCTATTTATCTAACCGGCATCAATTTTAAATCTAAGGTCAAATCATGTGGCCGTTTCACGACCGCCCCTGAGGTCTTTTCGAAATCTTGCCGGTCGATAACGCAACGAATAACCAAACCTCACAATTATTCGCGACTTTCAGCCAGGAGGTTTATTTTTGCTGCTTAAATCCCCATTATGCGAAAACTATTTTTTTCACTTTCGTTCGCCTTCATTTTTGCCGTAACCAGTGCACAGGTTCAGACGGGCAAGGCATCCTTCTACGCTGATAAATTTGAGGGCACTCCCACAGCAAGCGGAGAAAAATACCATCACAACAAACTCACGGCGGCCCATAAAACGCTTCCATTCGGCACGAAGGTGAGAGTGACCAACCTCAGCAATAACCAAACTGTTGAGGTCGTTGTCAATGACCGCGGTCCATACGTTGAGAACCGTATCGTCGATTTGTCCAAAGCTGCGGCGGAAAAGCTCGGTTTCGTCAATCAGGGACTGGCAGATATCAAGCTCGAAGTCATTGACGCCGGAGACGGAAAGACCAGCGACCCGATCAAGACCGTTGATCATGTAGCCGTTGAAGAGAACGAATTTTACGACTTTGAGATCTCACGACTGAACCCACGTGGGTTTGGCGTTCAGATCGGCACATACCAGGAACTTGTGAATCTCATGCGATTGTCTGACAACCTGAAAAATTCTTACAAGAAACAGGTGACGGTGCAGGTAAAGGTGCTGAATGGCATCAAGTATTACGGATTGATCCTTGGGCAATTCCCCAACCGGGAAAAAGCAGAGCAGTTCCGGATGGAGTTAGTGAAAAAATTCCCTGACGCATTTATCATCGAATACAACCGGCTTTGATATGACCATGAGAGAACGATGATGGAAATACTGGGATACGTCGCCTCCATCGGTATTGGCATCATCCTTGGATTGCTTGGAGGTGGCGGGTCTATACTATCTATCCCGATCCTTGTTTATCTTTTTCAAGTTGACGTGGTCATGGCATCTGCCTACTCTCTTTTTGTAGTGGGATTTACGAGCCTGATCGGCGCGATACCGAAATACAAAGATCACCTTGTCGATATCCGGACGGGTATGCTCTTTGGGCTGCCTTCGATCATTTCGATCTTTGTCACACGCAAATGGATCGTGCCCGCGATTCCCGACGTGATCTTTGAGGTAGACGGGTTCATGTTTTCAAAGCGATTGCTGATCCTCGGGCTCTTTGCCTTGCTGATGATCATCGCTTCCTGGTCAATGATCCGCGGCAAGAAAGAGATTCGCCCGGATGATCGCGACAAGCAAATCGGGCTGCTCATCCTCGAAGGAGGGCTCATCGGATTCCTAACGGGGTTGGTAGGCGCAGGCGGGGGATTTCTCATCATCCCCGCGCTTGTCTGGCTCACCGGATTACCGTTCAAGGCCGCAGTCGGAACCTCGCTGTTTATCATCGCCATCAATTCACTTCTGGGTTTTGCCGGCGACCTGCTTAATTACGGGATGCAATGGAGTCTTCTGCTTCCTGTCACTGCGCTGGCCGTGTCCGGGATCATCATTGGACACCGATGGCAAAAGAAGATCGCTGCCGAAAGCCTGCGAACTGCATTTGGATGGTTCGTGCTGTCAATTGGAATGTGGATATTCGTGACGGAATTAATTTCGAGCATTCGTGTTGAATCATGAAACACATTCAGTGAACTTAAAAAAAGTTGTAGTAATCGGACCCGAATGCACCGGTAAAAGCGAGCTCTCAAAATATCTCGCGGGTGAATTTAATACCGTCTGGGTCAGGGAATACGCCCGGCAATACCTGGAGGAGCTTGAGAGGTCTTATAATGCCGGAGATCTTCTCCGCATCGCAGCCGGACAGCTGGCACTGGAGGATCAAACGGCCGCGCAGGCGAATAAGGTCCTTATCTGCGACACAGACCTGTATGTAATCAAGATCTGGAGTTTGTTCAAGTATGGGTATTGCGATCAAAAAATACTTGATACAATTGCTGAAAGAAAGTACGACCTGTACCTATTGACATACATCGACATCCCCTGGGAATTCGACCCGCAACGCGAACACCCTGATCAGCGCGAAAGTCTTTATGCACTTTACCTGGATGAAATGAAGAACCAGAAAGTTCCTTTCGCAGAGATCAAAGGAAACCGGGATCAGCGCAGAAGGACGGCGACGCAATGCGTGAGGGAATTACTGGATCATTAAGATACCTACCGCAATGCCTGTTCCTTGATAACCGTACCCACGACGAGTTGTTTCAAACAGCGGATCCATAGGGGATGGTCGTTGAGGCTCTCGACCAATTGTACTTTCTCGCCGCCGTGCTCCTCAAAAATATCCTGATACTCCTCGCCGATCTCTATGATGGTTTCAAGGCAGTCGGCCGTAAACGCGGGTGAAAATACGAGCAGCTTTTTCATTCCTTTTTTTCCGCATGACGCTACCACTTCGTCTGAGAATGGCTTCAGCCACTTCTGATCCAGACGTGACTGAAAACAAACAGTATAATCCTCCCTGCGCAGTCCGAGCTTCTCAGCGATCAAACGTGTTGTCGCATAGCACGTAGCCCTGTAACAAAACTTTCTCT